>JBHLNK010000085.1:0-14590 GCA_048941625.1 Promethearchaeota archaeon
TATTTCTGCAATTGTTGATCTTATTTTATGTTTTATATTTATCCCAATTTTTGGGTATTTGGCATTATGTTTTATTATTCTTATCATTAGAACAATCCCAATTATTCTAGCATACATTTGGATTAGTAAAAATAGAACAAAATTAAATATTGTAAGTTTGTGGAAAAAGAGCTTTTAAACCATTATTCTTCTCTACATTGAAATTTCATTTGAACTCTCAGTTTTAGAGTTACACCCCTTATTTAAAAGTAATAGATTATAATATTTTATAAAAACAAAAAAATTATGAAGATTCCGGAAAGTTTACGGCAAATTATCTTTTTTTTCTCCAAATTCTATTCAAAATATATTAATAAAGTAGAATATAAACTCCAAAAATATTATAAATTTAATGAAAGAATAATTGAATATAAATTTGTTTTTGATATATTAGCTACCATATATCCGGAAAATTTGCTTGATGTGGGTACCGGTATGACTGCACTTCCTCACTTACTAAGTAAATGTGGAATAAATGTTACTGCTATTGATAATATCCAAGATTATTGGTCAAAAGGCATGTTTAATCGTCATTTTCATGTACTCAATAGTGACATTACTAAAACAGAATTAAATAAGAGATTTGATGTTATTACATGTATTAGTGTATTAGAGCATATTAAGAATTTTAACGATGCAATAAGAACAATGTTCACTTATTTAAAGCCAAAAGGATATTTGATTCTTACTTTTCCATACAATGAAAAAAAATATATAGAAAATGTCTATGAACTTGAAGGTGTAAGTTATGGGAAATCATTTAAATTTATCTGTCAAATATTTTCAAGAAATGAAATTAATCATTGGTTAGAAGCTCATAATTGTAAGATTGAAAAGCAAGAGTATTGGCAAGTTTTTTCGGGAGAATATTGGGCAATCGGAACCCCAAAATATCCTCCAAAATTAGTAGATAGGGATGATAAACACCATTTAACTTGCATTTCAATACAAAAGCAATAAAAAAATTATATGATCTTTCTTTATTAAATAACCCAATATAATGGAATTTCTTCTCCACTTTCGGTTTTTGAACTACAAATCTTATTTAAATAAGGTAAACTATAGTATAATTCAATTTCTTCACTTGTTAATCGGCCAAATAATTCTAAACCAGATAATGTCAAATAATAATCTGTAACGATTAAGAATACATCCATTCCAGTATCGTTTTTCAAATCAATAAGTAAATTAGTTCCATTTTGAATATGAAGACTAGGTTTTAGATAATCATTGGAAACCATAACAAAATAAATAACATCGGAGAGTGGGAGCGAGGCATTGTTTTCCTCAAAGGGATAACCATAAAACATAAAAACTGGCTCCCATCCAAATTCTGTAATTATTACATTTTGATTAGATTTATGATTTGAGTACCATTGAATGATGTTGACTTCTCGCTTTTTTAAACTGTAGAATTCAATTGAGGAGTATAATTCAAAGTAGGTCGCTAAAGCTGAGAAGACTGCCAAACTTATTAGGAAAATTTTAATTTTGTTCTTATGAATTGAGTTAATCCTTATTAGTTTGTGTATATAGGAAGTAAATCCAACAGCTATTATTATTGATGACAAATAAAAAATTCTAGAAAAAAATGTTAATGAACTGGTTAGGAAATCAAATACAAAACCCACTATCAATATTATTACTAAAGCTAATCCCCAAAGAAGTAAAGGTTTGCCTCTCGGCTTGAATTGAAAGACGCAAAGACCCCAAATACTTAACGAGCATATAATTAATATCTCAATTCCAGTAAAAATTGTTATTATATCAAAATTAAAGAAAAATAGATTTAAAATGGTAAAAGCACAGGTAAAAATCACTACAACAATAAAAATAAAAGGAAATAAGAATTTTTCCTCAATCTTTTTCAAATTATTGTGTTTTTGTCCCATAATTATCGATTTATATCTACCTTTCATGAAACTCATTGATTTTCGGTAATGCAAAAGTACTAAACCTTCCAAAATTCCAATCATAAATATTCCAAATAAAATAAAGTACCAAGGGAGTGTTAGTAATTTAGAAAAAATGACAAAATGTCCTGTACTGATGTTTAAAAAATATAAAATGAAAAAGATACATAAACATAAACCTAATAAGACAAGATCACTGCCTCTACGATAATTATTTATAAAATATATCAAATAGATCCACAGAAAAGATACCAAAAATATCATTGCGATTAATGAATGGATTAGTAAACAACTAAGGAAGATAAGTATAAAAATTATGTAAAAATAGAAGATGCCTGCAAAAATCTGTTCCTTATTTGGTATTTCTTCTCTAATAAAAGATTGGATTCTAGTATATAAAAGAAAGAATAGAAATATTCCTTGAATTAAAGCTAAACTCGTGGGCCAGAATTGTAACATTATATTTAAGAATCCTAATGAAGAAATTGATAATATAAATATCCCAAAAATTGCTAAATTCTTATTTCGAAATATTCTCATAAAAAGATTATATACTATTAAAGTAGTTATTGGAAAAACATAAAATGTGAAGAGTTTTGGAATCAAAGTTATATTAATACCTGAAAAGAAATGAATTACAGCTCCAAAGATATGAAATCCAAAAGTTCCAAAATAATCATTTACAGGTACATAGTTTATTTCAGTAATAAATTTAATAATTGTAATGTGCATCCATGGATCTGTTCCGATAAAAAAACTAGTTGATACAATACTTAAAATCGAAATTGAAAAAATCATTATAACTAATAACACTGAATTTATGCTTATTTTCATTTTAAGATAATCTAAAAGAGAAAAATTTGAAATAGAGTTATCCTTATAAACAAAGGAGGGTTTTTGTTTAAAAATTTTAAAGATACCTTTTTTTATATCAATTATAGCAATGTATAATATGATAAGAAAGTATGATAAAACCAAGACAATAAAGAAAAACCATTGAGTTAATGCAAATCCCAAATAAAAACCTAATATTCCAGTTAATGTATAGAATGATAGATTTAATACAAAAGTAATGGTTAACTTTTCTAAAAAATTAAATTTTTTCTCTTTGAAGATAATAAAAATTATCGGATAACAGGGTAAAAATAATAAACTAAATCCTACACTAACAAAAACAAAAAAATGGAAAAGTGCATCAAAAACAAAAAAGTGTGAGATATTAGTAATTATATTGAAATTTATGATTTTAAGAAGAATAAATACTAAAGAGAAAGCGGATATAATTATTGAAAATAGACTTGATCTGGTCCTAATTTGAAAAACAATTTTATTTAAAGTTTCATTCCGAATTTTCATTCTGCTAAGGGTAATGTTAATTATTTTCAGTAATTATAACGATAATCGAATTTAGATTATTCTCTAACTAATCTTAAAAGATTTAATAGACCTTTCAATATTTATCATTAAAAGAATATTAATTTCAATTTAAAATTTATTTTAACAATGTTAAAAAACAAAATTATTTTAATAACTGGAGCTGCTGGTTTTATAGGCTCCCATTTGACTGAGCGATTACTTGAAAGCAGTAATTTTCTAATATTGATTGACAACTTTAACGATTATTATTTAGGTAAAGAAGAACGATTGGAAAAAATAACCAACAATTATCAAAGTAAAAAGGATTTTATTTTAATCAGAGGTGATGTTACAAATAAATCAATTTATAATGAAGTTCAAGAAGGTATAGATTATATTTACCATCTTGCTGCTCAAGCAGGAGTGAGATACTCAATTAATAATGCTATCGAAGTTTCTCAAAATAATATTATTAGCTCAGTTAATACTTTTGAATTTGGTTTGAAAATTACAAATATCAAGAAAGTTGTGTATGCATCTTCCTCTTCAGTTTATGGAAATCCAATTTATACTCCATGTGATGAAGAACATCCAAAAAATCCTATTTCACCATATTCATTGTCAAAATTATGTGGAGAAATTTATGCAGATTATTATTTTAGGGAATATAATTTACCAATAACCTCATTGAGATTTTATACTGTTTATGGACCTAGAGGTCGTCCAGATATGTCTATAAGAAAATTCTTCAATCAAATACTAAATAAAAGAGAAATTACAATATATGGAAACGGAGAACAACTTAGAGATTTTACATATATCTCTGACATTGTAGATGGATTAATTTTAGCTTCTGAAAAAGATGCTTCAAGTGGCGAAATATTTAATTTAGGTAATTCAAATCCAATTAGTGTAAATAATTTAGTTAAAAAAATATATAAGATTACAAATGAACAACCGAAGATTAAATTTGTTGAAAAACAACAAGGAGATGTAGATATAACACATTCAAATATAAATAAAGCAAAAAAAATTTTAGGATACAATCCTAAGATTGATATTGACCAAGGTCTAGAGAATCAATACCATTGGCATCTTAATAATTTATCAAAAAACTGAAAAATTCGAAATTTTTGTAAACATCTTAATTAAGTCTAATCTAATCTTCCAAATTAGCTAATTATTAATTAAAAATCTAATGATATCTCCAATATTTATAATTAAATAATTTTAAATTCAATAATATCAATATTAATCTAAATATCTTGACAAATAACTTTCCTTTAAAAACTAAGGAACAATTAAAAGGCGCCTAATTCTGAAAACTCTCACGAATAGTAAAACAAAAACTTTATCCAATAAATTAGAGAAAAGAGAAAACTATTCAGAGGAAATTTATCAAGAGTTATATAATTATATTGATAATTTTAAGACTGAAAAAGAACAAATACTTATTTCTATTGTTTTGCCAATGTATAATGAAGAAAAAACGATAAAATCAATTTTAGAAAATCTTCCTTATAATAACTCAATAGAAATTATTGTTGTCAATGATCATTCTACAGATAATAGTATAAAGGAAATTGAAAAAGTCAAAGTAAAACGAGAGATTAAAGTAATAAACCATAAAAAGAATAGAGGATATGGACACGCAATTATTTCAGGGATTAGAAATGCAAAGGGAAAAATAATTGTAACAATGGATTCAGATGGCCAACATAGTTCTGATGACATATTCAATCTTGTGAAACCGATATTTGATGGTGAAGTTGATTATACAATAGGCTCAAGATATAAGGGAACTTATTTCTATAAATTACCAATATTGACAAGATTAGGAGAAGTACTTGTAGAAAAATTAATACAAATATTTTTTGGTCCAAGAGTAATGAATAATCAAACAGGATTTCGTGCGTTTGACAGAAAAATAATTCCTATTTTTAATGATACTAGATATCATGGATATGCATTTTGTACTGAACAAATATTAAAAGTTTCAATGTCTGGCTTCAAAATAAAAGAATGTCCGATTAAAGTATATCGTCGTGAGTACGGATCTTCTAGTATTGTCTTAACTAAATTAGCCAGAAAAATCTTTTCTTGTTTGTTTTTTTATTATATTCAAAAAATGAAGCTTTTTATTCGAAGAAAAAAGAAAAATAAATAGCTTTAAACTCAATTTTACTAATAAAATTAAAAACCTATTGATATTTGAATAACTCTAAGGGATTATGTTAAAAATAATTACTTGTATAGGAATTAGACCAGATATTATTAGACTTTCTCAAATCATTAAAAAATTAGATCAGCATTTTCAGAACATTATTGTTGATAGTGGTCAACATTATGATTATAACTTAAATAAGATCTTCTACGAAGAATTGGGAGTTCGTGTCCCTAATTATAATTTAAATATAAAAAGTGGTACTCATGCTTCTCAAGTAGGCAAGTTAATGATAGAGTTTGAGAAAACCCTAATTAAAGAGAAACCAGAAATTGTTTTAATTCTTGGTGATAATAACAGCAGTTTAGGTTTTGCTTTAGCTACCTCTAAACTGAATGTTCCTATAGTTCATATTGAAGCTGGAATGCGAAGCAAAAATTGGAAAATGCCTGAAGAAAAAAATAGAGTCATAATTGATCATCTCGCAGATTTAAATATTTGTTATTTGTCTGAACACAAAGAAAATTTAATAAGAGAAGGTATAGATCCAAGGCGATGTTGGGTAGTAGGAAATCCTATTATAGAAGTCGTTCATGCTGTGAATACAAAATATAAACAATATAATCCATTTTATTTGGTGACTTGCCATCGTGCTGAAAATACTGAAAATAAAAAAAATTTAAGTAAAATACTGCAATTCCTTGAAGAACTCTATAAGTTAAAGAAAATCGAAATTAAATTTATTTTAATGCCAAAAACAAAAAATATGATGGAAAATTTCAATCTTTCATTTCCTGAAGGAATTAATACAATCCCTCCTCAAGGGTTTTTAGAGTTTTTAGGCATGGAGAAGGAAGCATCTTTAGTAATCACTGATAGTGGAACTGTTGTAGAAGAATGTGCAATTTTAGGAACACCATGTCTAACTATACGAGAAAGTACTGAACGAATAGATCTTATTGAATATGGCGTTAATGTTTTAACAGGTATGAATGTTGATCGTATGCTCGATGCCGCAAGGTTAGCTATTTCCCGTAATGTAAAACCAGTTAATCATTATGGGAAAAATATTTCAGAAAAGGTATGTAATATTTTAATAGGAAACTCTTTAAATTTTAGTAAAAAATATGCAAGATAAAATTATCAAAAATAAGGAGAGACTTATCCTAATTAAATTTGCTACTTTTTATTAAATAGTTTTTAAGTTCTAATACAACAGTTTTCATGTCTTTTTTTCCAATAAGATTAGTCAGATCTTAATATATACTTTCAAGTGATCTATCAATTTTTTCATCAGGTTTATTTACTCTATTAACATTTAGATTCTTTTGGAATACTTCATTAAATATATTCATTAACTGGAATTTATTTACTGTATTATTTGGAGTAAAATGATGAATATATGATTTTTGAATCAAATTGTCATATGCATCTTTTATTATTATTTTTTCACATAATTGGGCGAATTGAAGCGTAGTTACTCCATTCCATATATGATGTTCAAAACCTCCAATTGTTCCCCCATTTTGTTGACCTAAAAACCATTCAAGCAGAAAATTTGACTCTTTTTTGAATTCAGGACCAACAATAGAACACCTTATTACGAGCATTGATCCATCAAATACTTCTCCGAGACTTTTTGTTTTTCCATAAACATCTAAGGGATCATGTAGGTCGTTTTCAGTGTATCTTCCTTTTTTACCGGAATATACGCAGTCCGTTCCAATTTGAATCAGTTTAATTTCATTTCCTTTTGCATAATTAGATAACTTCCAAGGAAAATCAGCATTGATAAGAATAGCACGTTTTACTCCTTCAGGATCATCATCTTTAGAGAATGGTTTAGTAATTCCTATACAATTAATAATATAATCAATTTGGAGTTCCTTAAATTTATCATCATCTAGCGTATTTATTTCATTTGCATCAAATAGGTAAATTTTTTCATCTAAATATTTGGAATTCCTCACTGTTCCATAAATATCAAAATTTGGATTTCTTGATAAATAATCAAAAACCATTGACCCTAGCATTCCACTTACCCCAAGCACCAGAATGTTTTTAATTTTAATCACCTTTTCTAATTATAAATCTAACGATTTTCCACTTCCCATATTTCTTTTCCCCAATAATCCGCAGGAAAACGATAATCATCACCTTTACTTTCTTCAAGAGAACTTGTCGAAAAGAAAAGAATTCGGGTATCATCTTCTAAAGGTCTAAAACCATTTGCGAAATTCGGTGGTATAAATAATATCTGTGGATTTCGGTCTGATAATATATATCGATTAACTTTTTGATTCCTTGAAGGTGATTTCATATCATCTAATTTGACTGCAGCAACGATAGCAGAACCTTTTGAGACGTATACGTATTTTGCTTCATTCATATGACCATGAAATGCTCGAATTGTCCCTGTATTAAAATTCTGAACTTGATAGAATCGTTTAACTCCATAAAAATTAAAGTTATTAGCGAAATTAAGAGATCCTCTATCATCAACAGCAATACCTCCTTCAATCAACATTAAATCTCTTTTACCAATTGTTTGTGCTATTTTTACCCTCTCAGCTAATTTTAGATTAGAGTATATACCCTTATGAAATTCTAATGCAGTAGGAGACTCAATGATTTCCTTTATGGCAAAATCTACGTTATACTTGAATTCAAAACCTGTATTTTTGATTTTTGTATTATCTACCATATAACTTCTCTTATCAACAATATTTTTATTTATCTCGATCTCACAGTTTGTTATGTTTTTAACAATTTCCCCCAACTTAAGCAGGCTAAGATTTTCACCCCTTACATTAAATATACCATGCAACTCATTTTTAATGACGTGTATAATTGCTCTTGATATATCACGAATGTGAACAAATGGACGCTCTTGTTCTCCTCCAAAAATTATTATCTTTTTAAATTTTAAAGCTCTAGCTGCAAATATATTTACTACTAAATCATAACGCATTCTAGGGCTTAATCCATATGCAGTACCTAATCGTAGAATACAATGATTATCATCACAGATCTCTCTTATGAGTCGTTCCTGAGTGAATTTTGTTTGGCCATAAAAATCAATAGGAAAACCCTCATCCTTTTCGGTAACTATTCTATTAGGTTCACTTCCATAAATACTACAAGTGCTAATATGGACAATAAATTTCTTTAGTTTTTTACAAACTTCCGCCACATTCCTTGCACCTATACAATTCATTTCTATTGCTAAATTTGTATCTATTAAACAAGCAGGATCCCCCACAATAGCTGCTAAATTCACCACTATATCATAATTTTTAACAATTTTTTCCAGTTGATCTTTATTTCTTATATCGACCTCAATATATGGATTTAAAGGATGAAGATCTTTATAAAGATGATTGTCCAAAATTTCTACCTCCCAATCTTCTTTTTTGATAAGTTCAAACAAAACACTTCCAATATATCCAAGTCCACCTAAAACTAAAATCTTCTTTGGCATATCTCAATCACTTAAAAATATTTAGTAATTTTTAGAGCATTAATCTCTAAATTAAATCTCACAATTTAATTTTAAATAAATTTTTAATAAATTAAATACACCTAATAATAAAAATTAATGTAACCAAAGTAAAGAAATAATTTTAAGAATTTTCTCATGAATATACTCGTTCTCCAAGAAACGGATTGGCTTACTCGAGGACCACATACTCAACATCATATATTTGAGAATTTATCAAGAAAAAAAAACATAAAAATTACAATTTTTGATTATGATATTGACAAACTACAAAAATTTGGATCAATCATTATTAAAAAGCAGGTTTTTAATGATATTCATCGAGTTTTTGAAGATTCTAATATAAAAGTAGTCCGTACAGCACATTTACAGATTGAGTATATAAGAAGAATTTCATCTCTGATTACAAACTTTTTCAGCTTACTTAAAATTTTTAGAACAAATCGACCAGATTTAATTGTCGGATTTTCAATTACAAATGGATTTATAGGATTAATATTATCTAGATTATTTAAAATCCCGTTTATTTTTTTTTATATAGATATATTGCACGAACTTGTACCTATTCCTTATATCAGGAATTTTGCTAGATTCATCTCGCACTTAACATTAAAACATTCAGATAAAGTTCTAGTTCATACAAAATTTCAATATAAATATCTGTTAAATGAAGGAATTCCACCAGAAATTATGGATATTTCCCCTGATGGAATTTCTTTGAAAAATACAATAGTTGATAAGAATAAATGCAATTATTTAAAGAAAAAATATTCAATTAATGATACCGATTTTGTCATATTCTTTATGGGGTATTTATATGAATTTGCAGGCTTAAAAGAAATAGTAGATTATTATCATCCAAAAGTAATTAATGAAAAGCTAAATATCAAATTTCTTATCTTAGGGGATGGTGGCATTTATAATTCTCTAAAAGCATATGTTGATGAAATTAACGCAAACTGGGTAATTCTAGCAGGGAGGGTCCCATATACTGATATAACTGAATACATTGAACTTGCTGATCTATGCCTTCTTAGTTTTGCTATAAACGATGTCACAAAGGAAATAACTCCAATAAAAATAATCGAATATATGGCAATGAAAAAACCCGTGTTAACAAACAGTTTACCTGCAATAGTATTAGAACTCAAGAAGAATAGTGATCTTATCTTTGCTAAAAATCAACAAGAATTAATTAAAATGATCGGAGATTTGATTCCACAAAAAGAAAAATTAAAAAAAATAGGTCAAAAGGGATTTGAAATCGTCAAGAAAAAATATACATGGTCAAAAATCATAGCAGATTTTAAAAAAACTATAATTAATACAATAAAGAATAAATATTAACTTTAGTTTAGGAGTAATTTTTAATGAGTGAAAATTTAAGGTATGAGGATCAAAAACAAAGAGAATTAGAATGGTGGAAAGGCAAAAAGAAAAAAGAAGGATTTATTAGCAGTATTCTTAATTCCAAGCTTTTTTATAACCCTATAAGAAGTCATTTTAGTTATTCACTTTCTAAAACTAGGTTTAGATATATAATTCTACAAAATATGGAGAATAAAAAACTTCAAAAATTACTAATAGCCCCTTGTGGTGAAGGAGACGATTATAAGTATTTAAAAGATCTTTCTTATGAAACTCATGGAATAGATTTATCTCCCATTTGTATAGAAAATTGTCCAGAAAAATTGATAACAAAAAAGGGTGATATTTTAAGATCAGAATATCCTGATGAAACATTTGATTTTGTTGCGAGTACTTTTTTCTTTCATCATTTGGTAAAAATTGGATTTCAACCATTTTTGAAAGAATTCTATAGGATTTTGAAACCAGGAGGTACAATCGCGATACTAGATTTCTCTGTATTTTATCCACTAAACGCAATCACTAGACCATTAAAAACAATTTTAAGAAATCCCTTTGGCGAAATTGAGGAAGAGGCACCTTTTCGTCCAAAACTTATGATTGATTCGATAAAGCAAGTTGGATTTAACAATATCAAACATTATGGTGGGACATTTAGTCATAGTTTTTTTTATATTCGTATGGCGAAGGTAATTCATTTTCTTACCAAACGTTTACTAGATCATTCTCCATTCAAAAATTTCGCGTGGACCATAATTTTTTGGGCTGAAAAGCCAAAATGATAACGATACCTATGATTAAATTTTATTTAAGAGATTCTACCTTCTATAGAGTTAATTATATAAATTATGTAAATTTGCTTAATATTAGATTTTAATATGAAAAAGAAGAATTCTAAACAAAGAGTAATTTTTTGTACATTCTCCAACTTCATCGCTGGAAATCAAGGGGATTCTGTTAACGATAGAAAACTTTTCGCCGCAATTCCATTAGAATATGAGAAAATTCCTCTTTATCCTAATTATAAAGGTGATAATGAGATTGATATAAAGTCTTTATTTAGTTATTTTATAAAATTTATTAAAGAAATAGTCTCTTCAAAAAGGATTTTTATCACTCGAGCACCAAAATTAGCTCTTTTACCAGTATTTTTAAAAAAATTCTTCAAGAATAGAATTATTATTAGAATGGGCTGTACACCAGTAGTTTTTATTGAAAGAAGGGCATTTGCCAGAAATCCAGAATTTCAGTATAGTAAGAATATTTTTAAAAGAATATTTTATTTTCTTGAACCTCATCTGGAGTTATATGCTATTCGCCATGCTGATAAGTTTATTATTGAAAATAAACGTGCGAAAAACATGGCACTATTCTATGGTGCTGATCCAAAGAACATTAAAATAATTCCTTATTACGTAGAACAATACTTTCTTGGTAATAACGCTATAAACTTTGAAAAAAGTGATGAATTTTTTAGAATCGGATATACTGGAAGGTTCAGTTTATATGATTTATTACCTCCTATAATTGATGCAATCTCAATTTTAAAGGAACAGGGTTATAAAATTCAATTGTTTCTAATCGGGGATGGAATCACAAGAAAAAATATGGAGCTCTATGTGAAGCAGAAAAACTTAGAGAAAAATATAAAATTTTTAGGTTCAAAACCTCATATGGAAGTGTCAAATTTAATTAGTCAATATCACTGCCTCGTTTTGCCTATGTTAAATAATATTTGCCCTTCAGCTGTAGCAATTAAGATTTTAGAAGGTGTAATGAAAGGTAAAATCATTATAACTACAAACAGTGGTAATAATATTTCATTATTCTTAGGGAATAATGATTTAGTTTTAAATGAGTGTACAAGTAATTCAATTGCTGAAAAAATAAAATTAGTTTACGATAATTATGATAAATATAATAATATATCAATTGATATAAGTAACTTTCAGAAGAAAAAACGTTCAAAACAAATCTATAGAGAAAAAATAAGAGAATTATTAACCGAGACAGAAATTTAATTAATCTTTATTTCAAGGGTTTTTATAAATATTTTTAAGAAAACACTTTAATCATTTTATTAAAGAAAAAAAAGAATAATTATTTGATTTCTGATGGATAAAGAAAGAATATTAAGAGAAGCTCAAAAAATAGCGAGAAACTATTCCTTTTGGATGGTTTCTGGTAATATATCTCATTTATATGGTTACGTATATGAGGATAATGAACAAAAATACGAATTAGAAATAAAATTTGATGAAAATTTTCCGAATTCTCCTCCCAAATTGATATTTCACAAAGAGATCAATGATTTATTAGGAGATTTCCAATTAAACAGCTTAGAGAATTGGAATTCAAATTCTAATGTAATTAAAATTGTGGATGAACTCAAAAAAAAAATAATAAGTTTAATTGAACCAAAAGGATCAAATTTAGAAAATAATATAGAGTTTGTAGAAGCAGACAAACCATTTCAAGATTCTATAAATAATGAAGAGTACATTACTCCTGACTTAAATGCATATCCTCCAGATTTTACTTATGATGACTTAATAGAAACATCAGAGACATCAGATAATTCAAATTATACAGATAAACCTGATATTATTCAATTAGATGAAAATGAATCCAGTAATCACATAGGAACATTTCATTCTCAAGAAATGGTTGAGGAACCTAAAAATTTAGGTGTTGCAATAAATACAGAACTTAGCCTAATTCAACAAGAATATGCTTATGATCAACCAGATTCTAATAATGCTCTTATTAATGTCTATCTTACTATTACTATCACAAAAACGTTTATAATTTCAATAGATTTCATGAATTATCCACAAAAACCAATAATTTCATTTCCAGAAGAAGTTACTTATATTCTGGGAGATGCAAATCAATCCTTAACAATAATAAAGAACTGGGATGCCAAAAAGCCGGTGCATGTTGTAGATATTTTGCATGAACTTGAGAAAAGACTATTAATTATAAAAGAAATTGAAACCCAATCAAAAAAATTAACTGGAGAATATCAATGTGAAAATGTTCCAAATAATTTAACAGTATTGAGAGTGCATTTACTAACATATGGTTTTAAGGAATATATAATAGAAGTTGATCTAGAACCTTTTCCAAAACCTCCTCTGATTAATTTAACTCCAGAATTAAAAAAAATTATACAAAAACCGATAACAGAGCTAAATACTTATAAAAATTGGGAAGAAAATGAGACTGAACCTGTTGATATTATTAGAGAAATCTCTTGGTTAGTAGATAAAAATTCAAGAATTAACTTTGAAATTGACTTATTAAAAGATCATTATAAAAATATAAGATATGAATCATCAACTGCAATGCTTTATCTTGAAATGAAAGGGAAAATGAGAACAGAAGATCTTACTTTTGAATTTCAAGTCAATTTACCAAGAGAATACCCAATGAAAATGCCTGAAGTGAAAGTAATAAATAAGTTTGAACTAGAAGCTCATGAGAAAATAAAAAATGATTTACATAATTCATTTAATGATTTTTTTGATGAATGGTCTCCTTTCAGTTACCTTGTGGATTTATTCAATCTAATTTCCAAAAAGATTTTCGAAGTTTCGGTAGTATCATGCGTCATATGTCATAAAATTGAATGCCCTAGTTGTACTAAGAAAATTGCTGGAGAGGACAATTGCCATGCAGAGTGTCCTCACTGTAATCGTGCATACCATAAACATTGCTGGGAACAAACAATAAAATCTTTTGGTAAATGTGGATTCTGTTTAAGGTAAATAAAAACCATAAAAAACAAGATTAGGTTTTTTGAAAAATAAAAGCATTAATATAATTATGTTTATATATTATATGGCTTTTTATTCAGCCCCAAATCAAAGATAGGGCCGTCTATTGAATGATGCTTTATTATTCTTAAAATCAAAATACTCATGTATAAGTTTTTAGAGAAATTAATTAAATTTTTTAATTTATCCTTCTTATTATAAACATTCACTTTTTTACTCGGATGATTTTTGTGGAAGTATTAGATAAAAAACTTGATTTAACAGAATTAGAAAAATCTATTTTAGAATTTTGGAAAGAAAGAGACATCTATTCTTTAATTAGAAAAAACGAAGAGGGAAAAGCAGTCTGGCGTTTCATTGATGGTCCTCCCTACACAACTGGTTCAATTCACCTTGGAACTGCTTGGAATAAAATTTTAAAGGATTATTTGATCAAATATAAAAGAATGAGAGGTTTTAAGGTTACAGATAC
>JBHLNK010000086.1:0-14397 GCA_048941625.1 Promethearchaeota archaeon
GATTATTAACTGCTTTAATTTGAATAATTACGAGCCTTGATTGTTTATAGGATAAAGATAAGATTTTCTGATTAAGGGCTTTGAAATCATTTTAAAAAATAAAAAAGAAAATTAATTTCAATTTCATTTGAAGAAATTGTCATTCACTTACTCTCATTTGTTATTTGTTGAGTCGATGATGCGATTTCCTCTGTTGTAGCATTCACTTCACTGGCATTTGCAGTGAGTTCTATTGCTATATTTGCCAAATTAATAGAAGTTTGAGAATTTGCATTCAAGTTAGCTTTTATTTTTTTCCGTTGTTTTTAAACTATTTTTGTAATGAAAGATTGAGGTATAAATAATGAAAGCAAATGAGAGGGGATATCCTATGCCAAGTTTTAGAATATTAGAACCAAAAACATTTGCTATCATTACAACCTCAATCATTATCCTAAGGAGATAAAAAAAGGGTTATAACTCGATATTCTAACAATTTAATAGATCTACCTAATTTCCAACAAAATGCCAGTATCGATCCAAGAATAATAAAAATAATGAGGATCATATTCAGATATCTGGTATCAAGTATTTGAAAAATCATGTAATCACTTTTAATTCAGAATTTTAATAATATTTAACTTTTGAACCTTTACTTTTTAAATAATACTGTTTTTGTTGTTAATAATTTAAGATTAATGCCTTAGAATAGATTTTTAAATCTAGGTATTAATTTCAGTGTTCTATTCTATCCTTTAAAATTCTTTTGTTATAACAATTTGTCTCGGATTCATTGAATATCAATTTGTTCGTTCAGTGTTTTTTACAATAAAACATAGTGTTTGGAAAAAATATCCTCTGGTGATGTAATAAGCGTTGAAATAATAAAAAAATATTTCACATATATTCTAATAATTAGACGATTCTTAAGTAATTATTATAAAAATGCAATTTATTTGAACTTATATTGATGTTGGATATTTTTTAAACGCAAAATTAATTAGAGATGATATTAAAATGACTAATTCTGTGAATTTATTCAGGGCTTCATTAATTTTTACCATAACTATATTACTTTAAACTGAATAATTTTAAATCTAATATCTTGGATTTTCCCATCTCTACCTGCTATTAAATTACATTTAGAAATTAAATTTATAAATACAGGTGTTACTATCAATGTTCATAAACTCTCTTAAATGGATTATTCAAGAGTAAATCTTTCCCGATTTAATGAAAGGTAAAAGACTTCTTCCAATTGTCTTATTTTGGGGTATAAAACGCGATTAAACTGCCTATATGTGTAAAAAAGAAGTTAAAAATAAAAATTTATATAATACTATAAAAACATCTCCTATTATTATATAAATTTTCTCTATTGAATTAAGAATTAGAACTACACACGTAAATTCTAAATTGAATTCTTACTTGAAATTATCGTAAATCTATATATCTCTCAAAAGAAAGGAGTTTAAGTCTTTTTAAGATTATCTGAGGAATGTAATATAATATTTATAAAATTAAATAAACAAATCAGTATAAATTTAAATAGTAATTTTTCTATTAAACTATTATCCATTGGGGTGGGGCTATTGTAATTTAATTAATAAATATTTTAGAAAAATTATTTATTAATTGTTGAGGTCAAAGGTGGATAAGAATCTTGCTTTTTAGGAAAAATAAAGCAGTTAGATTTGAGAAGAGGTATCGATTTTTAATTAATAATGTACTGGATATCTTAGGAGAATTAAATTTAGAAGGGATTTTCTCTTATGTTAATCCTTATATATACAATGTATTGGGATATAAACCAAAAGAAATAATTGGAAAATGCTTATTTGATTTAATTCATATAAATGATCTTCAAAAAGTAACCCTAATCTTCAAAAATGCATTAAAAAATGAAAAAAATTTGTTCTGCGAGTTTAAAATATTACATAAGAATGGTACTTTTATTGATGTATCTTTGAATGGAAAGATTCAAAATGTTAGTGAAAATTCTCAGATTACTGCTGTTATAAAAGATATTACAGATATTAAGAGATCTGAACAGAAATTGATAGAATCGGAGGAAAAATATAGAAATCTGGTAGAGACTTCTTCTATGTGTTTATTGGAAATTGATGTAAAAAATGGAGGGATTGTATATATTAATCCCAGGTTATTAGAGATTATTGGTTATACTCAGGAGGAGATAATAAATAGAGGATTGTTTTATAAAGCTATTTTTTCTGAAGATTACAATAAACTTATTAGATCTAACGATGAAAAAAAACTACAATTCAGAATACGTAATAAGGATGGACAGATTAAATGGTTATCAGGAAGAATTTTGCATCATACCAATGAAAAGGGAGAATTATTATTTTTAAGAGTGTGGTTACAAGATATAACTGAATTGAAAGAACTTCAAGAAATTAAAACTAATTTACTAACGAGGATTTCCCATGAAATAAAGACACCACTCATATCTATTAAAGGTTTTACCGATCTGTTATTAAATTGTTATAAAAGTAATCTAAATAGAAAAATAATCTCTTATTTAGAAAGAATTAAAGATGGTGGTGAGAGACTTAAATTATTAATCAACCGTTTTTTGGAAACTAAACAACTAGAAAAAAATTTAGTAGAATTAAACTTTTCTTATGAAAATTTATCTATGCTGATTAAAAAAGAGGTAAAAGATATGGAAGGTTTAATTAAATTGAGAAATCAAATGGTCAATGTTGATATAGATGATGAATTGAATAATTATTTTGATAAAGAGAAGATCCAATCCGTAATTTCAAACTTATTGATAAATGCAATAAAATATACTCCCACCAATGGTAAAATTTTAATTAAATCACATATAAGGAAAAAATTTATAATTACTTCAATTGGAGACAATGGAATAGGGTTACAAGAAGATGAAATCAAAAAGTTATTCAAACCATTTGGAAAGATTGAAAAATATGGGAAAGGATGGGATATCATCTCCGATGGGGCGGGGCTAGGTTTATATTTGTCAAAAGAAATTGTAAATTTGCATAATGGAGAAATTTGGGCAAAATCTCCAGGATTGTATAAAGGGAGTACTTTCTACTTTTCATTACCGTTAATAGAAAGTATCTAAATACATCAGATGGGGTGAAATTCTATTATTATTTTTTTGTATACTCTCAGATATAATTCTGTTAAAAATATCTTCTTCATTACTATGTGAAGAAATATATTTAAAATAAAAATTCATTAAAGATAAGTTCAAAATCTGAACTTAATGAAAATTTAGTGAAAAAAAATAAAATTTCACTAACAGAATATGAGAAACATCTTATAGAAGAGTTTGACTAAAAAGAAAAATTAGTAAAATTATAAAGGAAATATGTTCTCTGCTTCTTTCTCGTCGTATTCCACCTCTCGTCATAATGGAAATACTTTAAGATTTTCTGTGTAATTGGAATAGAAAGGTAAATTTAGTAGAATAAATTCAAATTCTGAGTTCTATGATAATTTTCGAAAAAATATGTATAGAGATACAAATAATATAGAAATTCTTAACAGGAATTTATGAAAGTTGAGAAAGATTAAAGATAGCTTTCTATTTCAGTTTGATTTGAATATAAAGTAGACTCCTTGAGTAATTTATTCTTTGTTTTCTTTTGTCTTATCAAATAATGAATATAGATTGCAAGTCCTATTATGAACGGCCCAATTTCTATTACTATAGCGCTGATTAATAGATTATACTCACCGAAATTTAAAAATTCGAGTTTAATTTTTTGGGAGTCATTAAAAAGAAGTGGTATCCCATTACCAGTCATTGACCATCCAATTAAGTCTAAAATCCAATGGCTAAAGACAAGAAATCCGATAATCACACTTATTTTGAAAATAATTTTAGTAGATCTCTTTTTTTGATTATGATTTCTTCTAGAATTAAAATATTTTGCAATAGAGAAAGTAATTAGCATAGCAATTGTTGACCAAACTATTACCATAAAAAGTCCATGACTCCAATATACTTCAATTATATTACTAAAGAACAAAATAAAATATATTATATCAATAAGATTTACACTTAATAGTATGGCCCAAAGCGGTATTTGAGGAGTATATCGCTTTATTATCATTCCTAATGCAGAATGTGCTAAAGCAGGCATATGAATATATTTCTCCTATATATTATGATTAAAATTATTTTACCTTCTAATTGAAATAATTGGAGTCCAATTATTATTTTCTTATTTTAGCATTTTTTAATTATATCTCAATTTTATGTGAAAATTGAATGGAAAGGTAAATTTAGCACCTGAACTCAATGAAAATTTAGTGAAAAATAAATAAAATTTCAATAATAGAATAGGTGAAAGATCCAATAGAAGAGTTAAACTATAAATAAAAATTAGTAAAATTATAAAGGAAACACTTTTTCAGCTTCTTTCTCGTCGAATTCCACCTCTCTCAAACGCATCCGAATCTCGCGAGGCGTAAAAGAAGCTTTCAAAATTTCAAGAACATTATCATTCAAAGCCTTTAAATTATCAACCGCAGCTTGATGATAAAAATCTTTTTCATTAAAATTAATATTAATAATTTCAGATAAGCCTGTTAAAGCCTCTCGAATATTCCTATAATAACCCATTAAATCATCCAACTTTTCTTCAGTACTTATTTGTCCCATCTTCTTCCCTCATTTAATTTTTTGTTTTACAAGTTGTGATAAATAAATGCAATATATAAATGTGTCGCTTTTCGATCATAATATTGCTCCGATACGATCATTATTTTACAAAAAATCAGTCAGAATTTCTGTTTTAAATAATGAATTTTATCAATATTAAACATTTTTATTCGACAATAATAGCGCTTTTCAGTGACAGAAATCGTCGATTATGATCGATTTTGCTAATCGACTCAGAGTAGATGTCTTTAACTGATCATTTTTTGAGCATTCCATGACTGAATAGTTACTATACTGTTTAAATCTTGCTATTTTCAGTCAAATCCATTCCTAATTAATATCTTTATTTTTATAAGGGAAGTTAATAAAAATTGTCTTTACCCATAACGATCCCATTCTGATATAAGATCATTTTTTCGTCATTTTGTAGAATTTAAAAAGTCTAAAATTTTGATAATGACAGATTCCGCAAAGAAGGGTCATTTTTTTGCTCGAAAACATTTATATATACGAAGATTATTAATGTAAATAGTCAAAGAAAATAAAAAAATGAAATAAAAAAATCAAAAAAATAGGATGTGAATACTGAAAATGGAACAAATACCAAAATTGGAGGAAAAGGTTAAGCAACTAACAGAAGTCCAAAGGAGTGAGATTTATGAGTTAGCGCAAAGAGTAAGTCGTGAGACGATCGAGGAGGTGTGTCCTGCCTTATTGCGATTAGCCTTGGATTCGGAAAAGGGGAAGCTAAAAAACCAGTTAGGGATGATAATTTTTCATTTGCAGAAGAATGAGAGGATTGAGACAGTAATAGGACTTCAGAAGTTATTGGATGCTGCCTTAATAGTTAATCCTGAGGAAATGTTCAAAATCCTTGAGAGTGCTGACGAGGGAGCTCAGGCGTTAGCCAAAAAGATAAAAAGTATTTTATAAAAATTTTTTTCACCTTTCTTATTATTTTGTGAATACGGGAATCATATTCATGAAGGAGTTTCGCATTATTCTTTATTATTAAAGATGGTTCATCTATTTTTAGAGGATATGAGAAGTATTTGGACAAATTCTATTGTTCGTAATATTTTTAGTATCACTTACTCGAGTAATATCAGTTTATAGGAAAAGAAAATAAAATTATAAAGAAAAAATTCTGACTTTTGAATAAGTAAAACAATTTTCAATATTTTCTGCGGTGCTATTTACTGTTTATGGTTTAATCGTATTGATTTATGGGTTTACTACACTACGGGCGATCCATTACGAATTAATGGTATTCCATACGGTACAGTAAAAACATATGCTACTGATCAACATAGAGTTGTTGATTATGTTGAAATATCATTTTATTCTGGCTGGTTCATTGAAGGAGTTTATAAAATAGATTATCTAACGATACTAGCAACATTTAATTATTAATAAACAGAAGTTCAGACTTAAAACAATTTTTAACTTTTTTTTTTGTTTGAATATTTTAGATATTAATTTTATAGCAACAGGAGATTATAAAATCTTATGTAATAGCAAATTGAATATTTGCATTACTGTATAAATTAAATTATATTTAAGATTTGAAGGGTAAAGATAAAAAGAAAATCGTAGAGTAAAATTCTGTCAACATGTTGCTAGTTTTACCAATAGCCAGTGGTGTATTGATTGTTGGTATTTCAAATGATTTCCCTAGAAAAATAATTAGTCTGGAATATAAGATATTAGAAAATAAACCTAAGAACCCTCAATATCCCTTCAGCACAGTAATAGGCATCTAACTTGTCAAGATTTTGATTTTCAAGATATTTATTCTTAAACACTAATTTAGGAATTTTATTTAAGAAAAGAAATGAAATTTATTTATGGAGAAAAAAGCAACTATTTTATGGACAGGTGGAAAAGATTCTGCTTTAGCATTATATAAAGCAAAAAAATTGGGAATTGAAATCACAAATTTATGTACATTTACTCCCAAAGAAGCAAAATTTAAAACTCATCCTGTAAAATTTATGAACTTGCAAGCAAAAGCCTTGGGAATTCCACACTACATTCTAAATATTGAAAAACCTTATGACATCAGTTATGAAGAGCAATTAAACTATTTAATAGAAAATACAGGAATTTCAATAACAATTTCAGGAGATATTTCCGAAATCGGAGGTTATCCTAATTGGATAACCGAACGATGTAGATCTCTAAATTGTGAGCCTTTTTTACCTTTGTGGCATAATAATCGTCTTGAATTACTTGAAACATTACTCATGAACAAATTTGACATTATCTTTTCATATGTTAAAGAACCTTGGTTCACAAAACAATGGGTAGGTAAAAAAATGAATAGAGCAACTCTTAAAGAGTTAATTTCATTAAATCGAGTAAAACTCTTAGATTTATGTGGAGAACAAGGTGAATATCATACTTTAGTTTTAGATATGCCGGATTTTAAGAATAAAATTGAAATTTCAAATTACTCAGTGATTTCCAATAAATCGAATCATTATATGGATTTAAAAGAATTTGAATTAAAGAAAAAATAAATATCACTATAAAGTTTATATGTTTGAACTAATTTTTATGTTAATTCTAAATGATTAAGGTGATTTATCTTAATTTCTCATCTCTATCACTAAAAAATAGAATCAGAAATTATTATGCTTTTGGAAATACAATTATAAATTTATTTCCTTGTGTATGATCATCTGGAACCTTATTCTCCACACGAATCGTTGCATTGTATTGATCTAATATTCTTTTAACTAGTGGTAAACCTAAACCCAAACCAGTAAGACTGTTATTTCCATTAATTTCCCTCTTGAAAATCGCTTTTTTATTCGAATCAGGAATACCTACACCATTATCAGTGAATTCCACATTCAAAAATTTTACTTTATCTTCTTGTATTTGGGTTAATCTAATAAAAATTTTAACAAAAGAATTCTCATTATAGATGATAGAATTCATAAGAATATTTTCTAAGGCAGCAAGTAAGAACTTATTGGCCATTACAAACGTATTTTGGATTGAAGATTCAACTTGAATATTCACAATTCTACCATTACTCCGTAATTTAACATTTTTTATTGCTTTTTCTAAAGTTTCTTTTAAATCCATTTTCTTAACAAATTCTCTGGATTCTGAAAACTTACTAAAAATTCTGACATTTCTAATTAAATTTGCACCTCTCTCTATTTGATATTTAATCAATATCAAGTGATTTATTTCAGCAAATTCTATTGAATTCTCCAATTTGTGTTGTAGTATCTCTAAACCTGTTAGAATATTTTGAAAAATATTACTTGTATCATGAATGATGAGATCTTTATAGAATCTTTCTAGTTTATAACCTTCCTGATATTTTTTAATAAATTTTTCGAAATTCATAGTAGAGAACCAAGTTATAAATGCAATTAAGATCAGGACCATTATGCTTGTAAAATTAGGAGAGAATCCTTTAATAAGACAAACAAAGAGATTTATAATGATAATGAAAATTGAAGTAATAAAACTTGCATATGGTTTTAGTAAAAATCCCGATAGGATAATAGGTATTACTAACAATAGAAGTGACCTGCCTGCTATAAGTTCAAAGGGTGTATCTGATAAATAAATGAGAATTATTACAAATATTAAATAAAAGCTATTAGCTATTTTATTAGATAAATAATTATTAAATAGAAAAATAATCACCCCCCCGAATAAAGCAATAATGGCAAGAATTAGTGTATTAAGCATTTGATTTATTTGTCCTAAAGAAGTACCAATAATGAGGAAGATAAAATTTATTAGAATTATGCAAAAATCCGTTACTACTGTCCCAAGAAGTAAAATATTTAACACTTTTTTTTTTCTTTGAGCCTCAGAATCATATTTCTGCGCCAAAAAAAAATAATTTAAAACCTTTTTAAAAAGTGATTTCACTTTGTATGCCTTCTTGTGTAAAATAAGGTAACTATAACATAATAGATTGAATATTTAAGATTTATTCACTAATAACAAAAATATTTTTTTCAAAAATTAAATTCCACTAGTCTTCAAGATTTAACAGTGTTTTAATTATAATACAAGTTCCAATTTATAGTAAGATAAAATCGTTTACTTTTAGAGAATCTAAATTTTCTCTGAAATCTAAAAAGAAGTCATAACTTTTTTAGATAAAAATATACAATTATTTATCACACAATTGAAAGTCGTTCTTATGAATGATGTATTCAAAATTCTTTAGATTATATCTATAATCACCAAATATGACGTGTGCATTCTCCCAAGACTAAATTTAGTTGGAGATATTTACTATTTCTTATATTTTACTTATTTCTTATTATTTTTCAAATTTAAAAACCTCCTAACTATATTTAAATATGGAAAGAAAATTGAATTTTTAGGTTAAGAATAAGGCTTGTATTTTTTCCTAAAAAAGAAAATATTAATGGTTGATAAAAATGGTTAACTTCCCTTATGAATATGAACTAATAATAGCTTTAGGAACAGTAGTACTTCTATTTCTTGTATTGAAGTATAAATATAAGTTGTCTCGAGGTTCTTTAGCATTTAAAATTATACTAAATGTATTAGCTGCTACATCAGCAATGGTAACAGTTGTTCTTATTGCTGTAGGAATCATGAATAATGATATATTAGGATATTTAATTGTGATGCCTCCTGCTTTAGTTTATCTCATATATGTTTTACGTTTTATTATTAGAGAAGTACAAAAGCAAGAAAAAATGATCAAAACATTTTTTGATTCAAGTTCTCAAGCATCAATAACAGTTTCAAACATTGCCACCGAATTAGCTTCAAGTGCTAGTGAAGTAAACGCATCTGCCGAAGAAATTTCCACAACAGTATTACAGGTTGCAGAATATAGTAGTAATTCAATGAAATCTTCTAATGAAATTGAAGAGATTATGAATATAATCACTAATATTTCAGATCAAACAAATCTTTTAGCGCTTAATGCAAGTATAGAAGCTGGAAGAGCAGGGGAAAATGGTAAAGGATTTGCTATTGTCGCTGATGAAGTAAGAAAATTAGCTGAAGAATCTAAAATTAGAATCGCTACGTCTGGTAACAAAATTAGAAATATCTTAAATAGTATTGAATTGACATCCGCTTCTATGGCAGAAATAAGTAGTTCAACAGAACAACAAACAGCCTCAATGCAAGAAATTACATCTACAGCGCATAAGTTAGAAAAGTTAGCTGGAGAATTAAAAGAAAGACTAACAAAAACAACTATAAATTTATCTTAAACTATTTCTTCAAGATGATTTATGTAAAAATAATTTTTTTTTTATTTATTTCTAGGAAAAAGTGCTATTAGGGTTTGCTAATCTTAAAAATCTCGGAAATTTTGTTGATATTATCATATCTTGTAATCAATAATAACTTATCCTATCCTAAAAGAAAATTAGATACTATCCACTTTTCTTTCTTAAATGAAGATTTTTGATTTGGATGATTTTTTGGATATATTAAAGTTCTCAAATAAAGTTTTTTCAAATATTTAATATTTATAGATAAAAAAAATGTATAATAATTATTTGATTTAATTTTATTTTCTTAATTTAAATATTGTAAGTGGAGTGCAGAACTTGAGTTTAGAAAAACCTGCTTGTTCTGCTGCTGTTATAAATTCCTCTTTAGTAAATAATCCCCCAACACCTTTAATAGTATTAACCATGATATTTAAATAAGAATTTGCATGTGGAAATAGCATTTGCGTTCCAAAATAGACTCCTTCTGTTTTTAAACAACGATATATTTCATCTAAAGAGGATTTTAAATCTGTCCAGTGTAGTACTTGTGAAGTATAAATATAATCAAAATAATTATTGGGGTATGGAATCTGAGTAGTTGTTCCCACTTTAAATTCAGGATGGTAAGGTTTGAGATCTGAATATTCTTCCTTTGTTAATTCTAAATATTTCTTTACACTATAATAAAACTCATGGTTAGCAATATTCATAAAATCTTCATTGATATCAACCCCAATTAATTTAAAATTATTTTTAGGGTTGAAATTATGTTTCTTCATCGTTTGAGTCCAGAAATCGGCTGTGCTAATTCCACTTCCACACCCTAAATCAAGTAATTTTCCAGGAGATTTTATAGAATTAGGAACAAATGATATTGCCGCACGACGTGCAGTTTCATATGCTTTTTGAGATAAAGCGTCATCTAAAATAAAAAGATTAGATCCAGATGATACATCAAGGAATTTATTAGATAATCGATCAAATACAGAATTTGCCATATTTTCCGCAAATTGAATAAGTGATTTAGCAAACGCTTTCGGAGGTATCACTTCAACCTCTAGGTTTTTATTTAATAAGAATCCTTTACTAGTTTTTTCAATGGTATTATCACTTAAAAGAGTATCTAACAAAAGAGAAAGAAATTTATCATCTATTACATTAAACTCTCTTTTAATTTCTAAGAATGTTCGTGGTTGTTTAAGAAAGTTTAGAACATTATCTTTTAATCCTAAAACAACAAGATTCCGAAAATATACTCCCCAAGTACGTGCGAATTTCCCATATGGACCTAATTTAAACAAATTTCTCCATGCTCTAATACGGTTAAACAAAATTGTCATTATATATTTTACCTCTTGATTAAATTTCTTCTATTTAAAAAATCTAATACTTTAATAAGTTTCTCTAATGAATCAGTACTTTCAGTTGTTCTTAAAAATTCAATTGTACTTTGATTTGAATTAAAGTATGAAACTAGATAATTCTGATCAACAGAAAACATCAGACTTACTCTATCTATAATTTGAGGTACTAAGTCTTTGAATTTAATATCAATTTTCGAATAGAGTAAATCATCAGAAATTAATCGATCTACTAATTGTTCTTGCTCTTTGTTTATTTTTGAGTGGTTAAAGAACTCTGATATCAATAAAATTCTAGGGCTTATATTAATTAGTTCTATTTCAGTACTAACGTTATTTCCCATAGTTTTAATTGCATATTCCATCCAAGGTTTTTTTGTATCTTCCTTTAGGTTGATACATAGAAAATTATTACCAAAACACCAAATGTTAAATTTCTCATTCATAGCTGTAACATTTAAATATTTAGGAAAAGTAGATTTTTCTCTGCTATCTTTTTTTATCTCATTTTTTAAGGAATATATTAACTTCGTTAAATTACTCTGAGATGGTGAAACAAGTTCGAGTATCCAATTATTGAATCTATTGAAAATTAAACAAATTTTGATATCGAGATGAGGTTCTAAAGGATTACAATCATCAGAATTTATAACATAAAAATTTTGAGTTTCATTATCAATATATGATTCTCTTGGATTAAGAATAATTCCATGATCAGTACCCTTATATACCTGTAAAGAAGCATTTCTATCTAAAAAAAATTGGAACTTATGCTCACATAATGAATCTCTAGGGATTGTAATTGTTGTTACTCCATGATTTTTAAGGATATATTTTGGTACATTAATATGCCCCTTTTCTTTACAGATTGGACAAACAATTTTTACTCTTGAACTTTTTTGAAACTCTCTTTCTATAGGGATACTCATAATATATACCCTTTTTTATATGTATTTTTAAATGAACAAAAAGCACAATTAGATAATACCTCCAAAAATCACCTTCAACATTTCATAGAATATGATTCTGAGTTTTTTGTCATAAAATTACACTTCAAATAAAAACTCATGTAGTAATTGAAATAGTATTTTCTGGCATAACATACTAAGCTTAACTCATAAAAATATAATTTCCTTTAAGGATAATAGGTATTAACCATTTGCACAATAACTTTTTAATTATATCTTTATAATCATTCAAAATCTACTTATTTACTATATAATTTTAAAACATAATTAATAATACCCAATAAAACAAGATTTATAGGTTTGCGAGAAAGGTAAATCGTAACATGATCGAGGGAATGTGTACTGCTTTATTGTGGTTGGCCTTAGATTCGGAGAAGGGGAAGCTCAAAAACCAGTTAAGGATAATAATTTTCGTTTACAGAAGAATGAGAGGATTGAGACCGTAATTGAGCTTCAGAAGTTATTAGATGCGAGCCCTAATAGTCAATCCTGAGGAGATGTTCAAAATTCTTGAGAGTGCTGATGAGGGGCTCAGGAATTAGCAAGAAAAACTAAACAGCTTTTATAATGATTTTTTTCTACTCTTCTTATATTTTTTAGTTGTTTGTTTTTAACAATATCCTTTTTATGTTTATTCCTGCTAATTAAATGAATTATATGCCCTAAGACTATTTAAAGTAAGAATTAGACCTATTAAAAACATATAAAAGCCGATATAAGGAGAGATTGAAGTAAGGACCATATATAAAATGACTCCAAAGCTAAGCAGTGAAAATATTTCAAATGTATAAATAATTATTTTTGCTGAGATTTTTTTAATCCTAGATGAAATTAAGATGATTGTTAATAAATATAAAATTATAAGTATTGATGTAATAATCATTAAAAAGATCCCAAAATAAGGTGTAACGGAATATAAATTTAGAGGATAATGAATCTTTTAAAGTACTCAATAAATAGAGAAAATCCTATCCCAATGTCAGAAGAAGAATAATAGTCACTTACTAAGCTGTTAGTCCAGGAGAGAAAGAAGAACAATGCCAAGAGGATGAGATACACCGATGTTATTACTAACAATAGGTTAAAAAAATTACCTTCTTTCATTATTTATTAAGTTTTATATTTTTTCCACTAATGTATATAGTCTTATAATGAAGACATTAATTAAAATAAAAGGCTTTTGAGGTGATCAATCTTCCTAATTTTTTTAATATGGTATGAAATGAAATTTAAATGTTTATATAACTTATTATGAATCACTAATCATATAGTAAATGAAATGGGTGAAAATTATGGGAAAAAAAGTTCAAAAAGAAGCTATGCAATTAGGGTTAACTAATCTCCCAAAATATACTTTTTATACACAACCTAGAAAAGTTAAAGCGAAAGCTTCAAAAGTAAAACCAGATATTGCATATGTAGTAGAAAATTGGATGACTGGTATTGATCCATCAACCATGATGAGTGAATCTGGTGGTAGAACTAGTAAATATTTTTATCTAGCACCAGCGATAAATGCTTACGTCGAAGTGGAGAGTAAAATGTTTGCTAAATCACGGTTTACTATGTATAATGCAGATAAACAAGTCACCAAATTCGATATTTATTCTAATAACGAAGATCACGTAAGAACGCTTGCCAAAGATGTTAATGCTATATGGGATGATGGAATGGCACCTCATCTTAACTTTGAAAAACTTGAAAAGAAGTTCAAAGTAGGAAAAGAAGCTATTATGTCTACTTGGAATAATTTTCTTTAAATTAGTTCTTTTTTTTTATATTATCTTTTTCATTTAAAAACAATTATTGACTATGTTTAACAAGTCATTTTTTCAAATTCGATGGATAGAGAATTAAAAATTATTAAGTTACCACGCAGAATGGCTTAATATAGCATTAGTGGGGCATACATCTAAACATGCCATACAATCAGTACATTCACCAATATTTTCAGCAATCACCTTTCCATCTATAAGTTCGTAAACTTCTACGGGGCATACGTCGACACATTCTGCTGCTCCAACGCATAAATCAAGGTCAATCTCGACCCAATGTTCTTCATCTTCCCATTTTTTTATATCAACCATCTAAACATCACCTATTATTTGGAGATTTGATAAAGGATCTCATTTAGATTAACAAATTAGTAAATAGAAAATAAATTTATTTGTTTATTTTGATAG
>JBHLNK010000087.1:0-13915 GCA_048941625.1 Promethearchaeota archaeon
GAGAATGAATTTTATAAATTATTAAAAAAGTTGAATAAGGATGAGAATATTGAAAATTTAATCACTGAATTTCGAAGTTCTACAAGCTATGGCAATACTAAAAATAACTTGGAGGCTTCAATTAAGGAAGTGGATGAAATATGGCAAGATATATACCCTAATTTTGCTGAAAGCGCCAAAAGTGAAGGTTATATAGAGATTGCAAATATATTTAAAGATTTTACCCAAGTTGAAAGAAATTTATCTCAAAGGTTCAAAATGTTCCTTAATCTAATTAATGATCCTTCTTTTATTGAAAAAAATATTATTACTTTCTGGAAATGCTTAGCATGTGGTTATGAGGTCGCAATGGAGGATTTATCTAATGATTTTATGTGTCCTGCATGTAGTCATAATAAAACTTATTTTCAAAAAAGGAATCTTAATATATTTCTAGAAGAAAAATCAAAAACTCATGAATATAGTTCTGGATGGAAATGTATGGAGTGTGGCTATGAGGTTGCTTTAGATGAACTACCAGATAATTGGAAATGTAGCTCATGTGGTCGTTCTAAGGCCTACTTTAAGCGAATAACTCTAAAACCTAAATCATACAGAATTGAAAGTGTTCCAAGAGAGAAAGCAATTTGGACATGTTTGGAATGCGGTCATCAAGAAGAAATTGAATTACCAACAGGATGGAAATGTTCAAAATGTGGCTTTCCTGGAGAATAATTATTAGTTAAATAAGTCCTTATTCCAAAAATTTAAGATGGACAATTTTTGCAGTTTTAAATCTTTCAGCAATCTTAACCATTTTAAGCGTTTTTTTTGCCCATCTTGGATTTAATTCTATTCGAGCGTACATAGTATACCAATCAATTACTTCTAATTTATCAGACCATCTAGAGACAGCCTTTATTGGATCTCCAATTGCTATATGCCAAAATGGTGTTTTAACTCCTGCTTTTTTTGCCCTTTTATGAGCGACTTTGATTGCTAAATTTGATACACAATCAAAGATTAATTCACCATTAGGAAATCTAATTGCTAAAGCATTAAAAAGATTTGAAATCTCTGATTCTTTAAAATAATAGATAAAACCTCCAGCTATAATGAAAATCCCTTTATCTGGAGAAAATTCTATATCATCAAACCAAGAACAATCAAGGGCAGATTTAGAAATATATTTACATCGTTCTGATTCTGGAATATATCTCCTCCTAAAATCAATTGCATCAGGTAGATCTAAGTCATACCATTTAATTTTGCCATTATCAACTCTAAAGAAGGTAGTATCAAGTCCAGCCCCCATATTCACAATAGTAGCGTCAGCAAATTTCTCTATATAGCTTCTTACTGCATCATCGAAGTTTCTCGCTCTTACTAAGAGTCCAATCCCTCGCCATTCACCAAGATATTCCTTTATTTTAGTAAAATTATAATCTATTTTTTTTATTAACTCTGAGGATTTTTTATCATTTAATATTTCAGGATATAGTTCACTGTATTTCGCTCTTGCCCATAATGGTCCTAACATAGTTTCTTGTACAGTTCCTTCAATTGAAATTTCATCTAATGCCATAAAATTTCAAATTAATTATATTAAAAAAAATTATATGATTGGAGATAATTTATTCTAAAGGTAATGAATTTTCTTCTCTAATATATGTTCAAATAAGCAATATCACTTTTTAATTCTAATTTTAAATTTTATCAAAATTGATAGATTTAAATATTAACTAAGAATTCAAATGCATACAAAGAATTTCCAATTTTGTAGTGACAATAATGTCAAAAACAGTAATGTTAGTATTCGCTATTATCTTAATAGTGGTTGGTGCATTTTTTCTAGGTTTTTGGACTTTAGTCCTTCTTATAGATATATCTCTAAGACAACAATATCCTGGCGTTCAAATGTCTCCAGAAGGTGTAATTTCCTTTTACACATTTCTTACGGTAGGAATTGTAGCGGTGGTAGTTTCTATCACTCTTTTCATTATAAGAGCTAAAACTTCTTAATTTTTTTTTTATTTTGGAGACGCTTGAGATATATACCCACCCTTCTGTACTGTACCTGTCACCAAGTAACAGTTGGAGCATCAAACTAAGCGGCCTACCTAAAGCTCGCTCCAAGTTACTCATCGCTTTCATTTGGCCTTACATCAAGGTATTAGCTCGTTCCAACCAATCCTTCCTACAATTTCTCTGGCTTACATCCAAGTCATTAATATATGTAAGAAGGCGGTGCCGTTTCAGTTGCTAATTTACGGTTCTCACCGTAGTAGTTATCTACACCTTGCTTGGAGATGGGGTGAAGTTCCGCAGCTGGTCAAGCCTACCGTCAGCTCCATATCTCACTCGTCTCGTTTTTTAAAGGATAAATAAATATTTAAATTTTTGTCTCTAATTTCATAATTAGTCAATTTCTAATGTATAGGAAATTACATCACAATATTTTTTAAATCCTAGTTTTCTATATACTCTTTCACCTAAAGATGAGGCTTGGAGTACTCCGATTTGATACCCTAGATAGAATGCATCAATCAAAGCTGTTTTACTAATTATTAAACCAAATCCCTTACTCCTGTATTCAGATAATGTAGATACTGCATGAAGGCCTGCCACTCCAGAAGAAAGATATAACATGAGAGCAGAAACGGGAGTTCCTTTAAAAGTGCCTAAATAGAATTTAGTTTCTTCCTGTAATAAAAGATATTCAAGTAACTCAAAATCAACTCTTATGTTAAAGACCTGAGAAACTATTTCTTTCCATTCTTTTAAATGCATTTCACTTTCAATTTTTATAATTTTTAAATCAGTTTGGCTAATATGACTTTTAATAAGGCTTTTTAAATCAGCGGCCATACCTGCTTGTTGGTAAACATTCTTAAAACCACTTTTTTCTAGGAAGCTTCCTAAATTGGAAGGAAAAGTTAATGGTCCAATTGTCCATCCATTTGGTATTTGTGCTTCCTTAATAAAGTGAATTACTTGGTTTATTTCATCTTCAATATTTTTTTTTTCAAAATTGGCTCTGAAAATACATTCTGGCCAATCTGCGTGCTTACTAAAGACCCACATTAATCTTTCGTTTATTTGAGAAATAAAATTAGGATGTTTTGCAGATTTAATGTAAAAATCATCGAGATTATTCTCAATATAGTAATTTATAGATTTTGAAGATATTTTATCCAGAATTCCTTTCATTTATTTATCCTTAGTAAATTAATAATCAAGTATTGAAAAGAATATTTATAGGAAAATAAAAATATTTACTTTGTTTAGTTCTCAAGAATATTATAAAATGATTACTCTTCAATTATATAGTAATTAATTATAAATATTTCTAAAGCAACACATTATTTATTATATCTCTAAAATATGGAGATTAAATTATGGATCATAATCAAATTTTAAAAAATCTAGAGGAAATTGTTGGTAAAGATTTTGTATCGAATCGAGTGGAAGATTTATATATCTATTCTCAAGATCCAGGTGCTTCATTAGCACGTCAAGTTGATTATGTAGTAATGCCTGAAAATGCTGATGAGGTTCAAAAAATTGTATATCTAGCTAATGAACTGAAAATTCCATTAATTCCCATGGGTGGTGGGTTGACACTTAGTGCTTTAATAATTCCTATAAATGGAGGAATTGTTATTGATATGAAAAGGATGAATAAAATAATTGAAATAAATGATAAAAGTCGATATGCTTTAATCGAAGCTGGTGTTACTACGGGTCAAATATTATCCCATTTAAATAAAAGCTATCCAGAATTACAACCACCCATCCCAGATGCACCACCTTCCGCTACAGTTGCAGGAAATGTATTAATTCATGGTTCTGGTTATCTTTCCCAAAGGCATGGAGATCATGGTGCCATGATTAATGGTTTAGAGGTTGTACTCCCTAATGGCGATATTTGTAAATTAGGTTCTTGTTCAACATCAGATTACTGGTTCAGCAGAGGACCTATTCCAGATTTTATTGGAATGTTTATAAGTTCGTTTGGTACTATGGGAATTATTACAAAACTTTCTCTGAAGTTATATCCTAAACCAAAATTTCGAGATATCGTTTTTGGATTATTAAAAGATCCAAAAGATTTACCCGATCTTCTTTTAAATGTAACATCACAACGTTTTACAGAAGACATTCTTCTTGGTATGCAAGACAAACCAGAATGGATGAAAGGTTACATATTTATTATGACGTATATTACTGGAGAAACGCAAGAAGATATTGATCGCCAAATTAAATTATTGAAAAAAATTTATAGAACAAATAATGCTAGATTTATGAAAGCCCCAGAAAAAATGTATAATATATACATGGAAAAGCCTATTTTCGCAGCAGGAGCAGCGGATTATCGAAAAGGAGGAGGTTTTGAATATGTGGGTGCATTCATGCCACTAGAAAAGGTACCAGAAGCATATTTGAAGGGTGCTGAAATCTCAAGGAAATATGGAATCCCTCCAACAATAGGGTCGAGATTGATGAGTGGAACTCATACCATTGTAGTATTTTTCTCGTATTCATTTAATAGGGCAGATCCAAAAGATATGAAAAATGCTAGAAATGCTCTTCATGACACCAATAAACTAGCTTTAGAATTAGGTGGAATTCCATGGAAGGTAGAATTAGACGGTCAACAATTAATTCTTGAAAAAATAGATCCAAATTATAAAAAATTGTTGAGGACTCTTAAGACAACACTTGATCCAAATGGGATATTGAATCCAGGAAACTGGGAGGTAAAATAAATATGACATTAGAACAAAAACAAGATTGGAAAGACATTATACATAGGTGTTTTAGATGTGGTTATTGTAAATTCACAAGTGATTTTAGCGAGTTCAATTGTCCAAGTTATAAAAAATATAGATTCGAGACGTATAGTACAGGTGGTCGGTTATGGTTGATCTATGGTATTTTAAGTGGTGAAATTAACTGGGATAATGGTGTTGTTAATGCAATTTATGCTTGTTCTACCTGTGGAAATTGTACTGAAAATTGTAGATTTGATAAATTCAAAGATTTTCTAGTTGATTTTATTGAAGCTGGCAGAGCTCTTGCTGTTGAAAATGGTTTTTGTCCGGAAAAACAAAAAGCTTTGTTAGAAAGGACAGAAAATTCTAATATGTTCAATCCGTATGGAGAACCTAATTCAGATAATTCTCAATTAAAAGAGAAATATAACTTACTAGATGAAGCAGAATGGGTTTATTTTATTGGTTGTACTTCCAATTATCGTCAAGAAAAACTGAGAGATGCTACAATAAGATTCCTTAAAAAAGCTAATATTAATTTTACATTAATTGATGAGCATTGCTGTTGTAGTCCATTACTTCGAACAGGACAATCAAAACAAGTAAAGGATTTTATGAACTATAACATCGACCAGATAAATAGAACTGGGGCTAAAAAGGTAATAACATCATGTGCAGGTTGCTATCGAACTATAAAAAAAGATTGGTTAAAATTAGATGCAGATTACGGATTTCAAGTATATCATACTGTAGAATTAATTAAGGATTTATTAGATGAAGGCAAAATCTCCATTAATTCCGAATTTCAGAAAACAGTAACTTATCATGATCCATGTCATCTAGGGCGTCATATGGGAATGTATGATATACCTCGAGGCGTTTATAATAAAATTCCGGGAATAGAATTTGTTGAGATGCAAAGAAACAGAGAAAATGCTTGGTGTTGTGGAGCGGGTGGTGGTGTAAAAATTGGGTATCCAGAATGGTCTGTAGAAGTCTCAAAAGAAAGATTAGAAGAAGCTAAAGAAACGGGGGCATCGGTAATATCCTCAATATGTCCATTTTGTAGGACAAACTTATCAGATGCAAATGAAAAGTATAATATGGGATTTGAAGTAATAGACCTAGTCGAAATATTAGATAAATTAGAAGTAGAAGTTATAAAATAAAAAATTTTAAAATTTTAGTAATTTAGTTTTTCTCCTAATGCCATCCGAGCCAAATCACTTAATAGATAGTTCTTTAATCCATTTCTCTCCACTTTTGATCCCATAATTTGCTTGCACATAGGGCAATTGTATACACAAATTTCAGCACCATGCTTTACCATATCTTTTATATTTTTATTTTGAGTTGGTCTTGTTAAATTTGGTCTTCCTATCAATGCAAATGGTCCTCCACAACATAAAGCATTTTCTCTATCATATTCTCTAGCAACTCGTTCCAATCCTAATAATTCGCAAATTTTATCAACCCATTTGTCAGTTTCAGGTATAAATCTATTGGAGCAATTTCTTTGATATGCTATCTTCATATTAAGTTTAGTAAGTTCTGATTCATGATCTTTTAGGTAATTATAGACATATTCAAAAAGGTGAATTGGTTTGAATGGCACGTCAATATTATTTCTTTGACAATAAGATGACCATAAACCATAGCATTCGTCATGCCAGCAAATTAGTTCTTTTACTCCATGTTTCTCAATGTTATCCATTATAATTGGGAGTCTTTCTCTAATTACAGAGTCCCGAGCCATGTGATGATATTGTAAATTGCAAAAAAAAGCACGACCACTTAAGTATTGTAAATCTTCGAACATTTGTCCTTTCATTTGTTCAGGAGTTAACTGTGTAAAAGTACATTTATTAAAAACTGGTTTGCTAGGATCAATTTCTTTCAAACGTAATTCTTCAGGAGGAGCAAACCGATTGATTGTGGTTTCTAGTTGAGTAGGATCACAATCAAGACTATCATACTTCTCTTGTAATTCTGTAATCATATCAAATGGATGTGAATTATATGGACAATATTCATCACATGCAAAACATGTAACACATTCCTTTAGGACAAATGAATCTTCTCCGTTAATCATCTTATTTATCTCAACCTTAGCTGCTTCTTTATCAATGTCAATCCATTGACATCGCGTTAAACAATCAATATTTTCGCAATTTGAACAATTAGATTTATCAAACATATTAATATCTCTTTTTGAGTTAAAATTTATAGCAATATTTTTGAAAACTATGTATCAATTATTTACTAAGAATTTTTAATTTTGGGAAAAAGGAGCAATACTTCATTACAAATTTTTTATGATAACAAAAGATTTTAAGAAAAAGATATGAAAAAAAGAAAAATATAATTTTTGATAACAATTAGAATACTAAAAGTCCGCTTCCATTACCAAAAAGCATTAGAAAGCCAAGGAATATAGTTGCAGTTAACGACATTACTACTAATAAGGTATTTATGCTTGGTCCTGCGGTATCTTTGAATGGATCTCCAACTGTGTCGCCTGTAATTGATGCTTTATGAGTTTCTGTTCCTTTTCCACCCAAATTTCCTTCTTCTATCCATTTTTTCGCATTATCCCACGCTCCTCCTGCATTTGACATCATTACAGCAAAAACAAATCCAGATAATATTGCACCACCCAAGAAAGCAGCTAATGAAGCAACACCAAGCAGAACACCTACAGTAATGGGTATTAAAATTGAAATTAAACTAGGCAGAACAAGTTCTCGTAATGAACCTCGTGTTGCAATATCGATAGTTCTACTAAAATCAGCTGCTACTTCACCACTCAAAATTTTAGGATTTTCTCTAAATTGTCTGCGAATCTCATCTACCATTTTGGCAGCATTTCTCTGAACTGCTAAAATCAATAAAGCTGAAAATAATGCAGGAACAATAACACCGATAAATGCTCCTATAAGAACATCTACTTCTAATAAGTTTATGGCAGGGATGACAGCACCAGCTTTTTCTGCTTCTTCAATAAATGAAAATAATAGCGCTAGTACAGTTAAATTAGCAGCTCCTATTGCAAATCCTTTTGTAATAGCCTTTGCGGTATTTCCTGCTGAATCTAATCGATCAGCCGTGCTAATTACATCTTCTCCAAGTGCACCTTGTTCAGCAATTCCTCTAGCATTATCAACAATAGGTCCATATGCATCATTTGAGACAATTGTTCCGACTATTGCTAACATTCCAACTGCAGACATAGCAACACCATAGAATCCACCTAACCAGAATGAGATTGCCATAGCTACAACAATACCAAGTGTTGGTGGAACAACACTTATGAGGCCATATGAAAATCCTGAAAGAACCACAACAGCATGGCCCTCTTGAGCCGCATTAGCCATATTTCTTGTAGGTTTTCTATCGTCTCTTGTAAAGTAATCACTTGTAAAGCCTAATATTATCCCAGCAACTAAGCCAATAGCTGAAGTCCCCCATATTCGCCATAGTAAAACGATTTCGGCTTGGGTCACTGTAGGGTCACTAATTGAAAGGAAAAATGTGAATAATGCAGATAGACCAAAATAAATCAAAGTTGCTATATAAGTTCCTGTATTTAATGCTTTTCCAGGCTCTTCAGAACCTTTTAACTTTATAAGATATATTCCAATAAGTGAGGATATCAATCCAATACCACATAGAACTACAGGTGTTATTACAAGGATTGCGGTTCCACCTGGTGTCAATGTAACATCTCCAATTGGTGCTTGAATAATTCCTGCAACACCAAAAGAAGCTGCAAGCAACATAGCTGCCACTATTGAAGCAACATAAGAATCAAAAAGATCAGATCCCATTCCTGCAATATCTCCCACATTATCACCAACATTATCAGCAATTGTGGCAGGATTCCTTGGATCATCTTCAGGTAAATCATATTCTGCTTTCCCAACCAAATCTGCTCCCACATCTGCAGTTTTTGTATATATACCTCCTCCACATTTCATAAATAAAGCAATACTACTCGCCCCAAAGCTAAAACCTAATACAACTATAGGAGCTCCAGTAATCCAATAAATAAGTGAAACACCAATCAAAGCGATGCCAACTACTGCTAAACCCATTACTGATCCTCCAAAAAATGCAATATCAAAACCTTTTTTTGTGTTGATACTGCAACCTTGAGCTGCTCTTGTGTTCGCTTTTACACCAACATACATCCCTAGCCATCCTGCTAGCATAGATCCTAATGCACCAATTAAATAGGCAATTGCTTGTTCCCAATTTAAAGTGCCTGGGTTAGTAACAGAAGGAAGTAAAAACAATATGACTAAGAATAATACTACTACAAAAATTCCAAGTATTTTATATTGGACTTTAAGGTAGGTTGTTGCTCCTTTCTCAATATATCCAGCAACCTCTTGCATTCTTTCATTTCCAGGGTCTTCTTTTAAAACTAAATATCGAAAGTATAATGCCATTGCTATAGAGATTACACCTGCTATTAATGCTACAATTAAAATTATTGGTACAGCCATAATTTTTCACATTTAATTTATTTTTTTGTTTAATTTTTTATAATATAATAGAGTAATAATATCAAACAAAATTACCTAAATCATTAAAATATTATGAATTTTGATGTAATATTTATTTTAATTACGAGTAATAAATAATTAATATTAATAGGAGTGTTAATCTTTGTTTTTAGAATTTTACCAAGTTGTCCTTTTCATTTTTATAGGTAGTTTAGTAGGTATTAGCATGAGTTTTGTTGGTCAAACAGGACAAGGAGTAGTAGTTCCACTTATTCTGATGATTACTGGTGATGCTTTACTAGCAATTTCAGTAAATGTTCTAAATGATTTTATAGCAGTAATTGCTGTATCAATAAATTACATTAGAAAAAAACAATATTATCTAAGTAAAAATATAGTATTGCTAATTATTATTTCATTAGCTGCTTCATTATTTGGGGTATTTATTTTAATGAGAACTGCTTTAAGTACTATTTTTGGATGGTTTTTGCCAGCGTTTATTATATTTCTTGGATCCACAATCCTTTATAAAGGATTTCCTACGTCTGAGAGAATAAAAGTTATGGTTCAGAATATTTCTCGTCGTTTTCTAAAAAGAGGTAAAGAAGACGGTGAATTAAAGATAATTGAGAAGAATAATGAATCTATTGATGAAATAACTCCATATGCATCAGAACAAATAGAAAGTATAATCAAACCATATTCAAAATGGTTTTTTATTTTAGCTCTGATTTTAGGTGTAATCATTGGTTTTAATTCTGGAATGTTTGGAGCAAATTCAGGATTGATAATTACACTAGTATTAATTATTCTTTATGGTTATCCATTGAAGAAAAGTGTTGGAACAGCCTTAATTCTAAGCATTATTATGTGTATATTTACTTTCACATCATTCCAAATCTTAGGCTATACTTTTAATAGAACATTTTATTTTAATTGGGAATTTGTATTGTATTTAGGAATAGGATCATTCTTTACAGGATTTATAATATCTAATTATGTACAAAAGCTTTCAGCTAAGGCAATGGGAAGAGGGATGGGGATAACCATGATTCTTTTAGGCATAATTTCCTTAATAATATATTTTATCTCCTAAGAAGATTAAACAAAGTAGAAATCAAATTTAAAAAGTAAAAATCATAAATGTAGACTATATTAATTATAGAAAATAACAGGAAGTTTGAATTGTCCTTTCTTTTAAGGAACTAAAGTTACTTATAAAAAGGTCTAGTTAAATGGAAGAGCTTAAATGTGAAGTATTAGTTATAGGAAGTGGTCCAGCAGGACTAAGTGCTGGAATTTTTTGTGCTCGAGCAAATAGAGATGTGATAATTTTGGATGGAAAAGAACCATCTGCTTTAGCGAGAATAAAAGAGATACAGAACTGGCCGGGAGAAATATATATTAAAGGCAAAGCTTTATTAGAGAAATTTAAAGCTCATACCGAAAGTTATTCTGAAAATGTAAAAATTATCAATGCTGATGTCATTTCTTTGATGCTTGGTATGGGAGTAAACATTATCTCAACAAGAACTTTTAAAATTACATCAAATGTGGTTATAATAGCTACAGGAAGAGGTTTTCGAAAAGAGATTATAAAAGGGGAAGAATTATTACTTGGTTCTGGTATTTCTTATAGTGTATTAGATGATGGACCATTATATAAGGATAGAGTTGTATATATATATGGTAATGATGATGAAATGCTAGAAAATGCTTTAGAGTTACATCAAATGGGTTGTATTGTGCGTGTAGTAACTGATGTTGCTATTGAGCAACTATCTGATAAAGTTGCTGCAGTAAAAGAAGTGGGGATTGAAATTTTTGATAATCTTGAAATAATTGAGGCGGTACCAGATTCAAATGGAATGATTCAAAAGATAATATGTAAAGCAAAATCATCTGAAATGGAAGTTCCTGGACAAGAATGGGAATTTAATTTAAGTTGCTTATTTATTATATCCTATATCTCTTACAATTCTATTTTTAAAAAAGCAGGAGTAGAATTAGATGATAAAGGCAATATCAATGTAGATGAAGATCAAAAAACAAATCTTAAGGGAGTTTATGCTGCAGGGGATTGCACTGGAGGATTCTTTCAAGTAGTTTTTGCTACAGCAGAAGGTGCAAGAGCAGGAATAAATGCTTGTAAATACCTTCGACAATTAGAAAAGGAATAATAGATATAATAGTATAAATGTTTTGTCTTATTATTTTACCAAAAAATAATAGAGGGAATTCATTTTTTTAATTAATAAAAAAAATTGAAAAATTTTAAACCACTATTAAGATTAATAAATCTAAGTTTGGATAAGGCTAATGAGTGTGATTAAATTTGACTGGTGATAATGAATTTGATTTAATAATTATTGGAGGTGGGCCAGCTGGATTGACAGCGGCGATTTACAGTGGGAGGATGGGATTAAAAACCGCTCTTTATGAAGGAAAGGGTTTTGGTGGTTTAGCTGGTACAACTCCAAAGATTGAAAATTATCCTGGATTTGATAGCATTAATGGACTTGAATTAACTGAGAAAATGAGATTACAAGCAGAAAAATATGGAACGCATTTTTTCTTTAATGAAGTTTCTGCAATCAATCCAAAAGAATTAACAGTAACTACTTATGAAGGAAAGACTAAAGCTAAAGCTATAATAATCGCAACTGGTTCAAAACATTTAAGTCTTGGATTATCTAACGAGTTTGAATTAGTAGGTAATGGAGTTTCTTACTGTGCTACATGTGATGGTCCATTATTTCGAGATCAAATAGTTGCAACGGTTGGTGGTGGTAATGCTGCTGGTTTAGAAGTAATTTATCTCTCAGGAGTTGCAAAAAAAGTTTATCTTATTCATAGACGACACTGTCTGCGAGCAGAAGCATGTATTGTGGATGAAGTTGATTCATTACCAAATGTAGAACCCATGTACAATTGCACTATAGAAGAAGCCATAACTAAAGACGGAAAATTAAATGCCATAAAAGTGAAAAATATTGAAACAGGGGAAATTTCTGAAATCAATGTAAATGCTCTTTTTATTGCGATAGGAGTAGAACCACAAAGTGATTTAGCTAGAATAGCAGGTATAGAACTTGACAAGAACAATTGTATTAAAGTCAATAGGGATCAAGAAACTAATTTTCCTGGAGTTTATGCTGCGGGAGATGTAACTGGCGGAATAAGACAGGTTACAACAGCAACAGGGGAAGGAACCACTGCAGCAATGAATGCGTATCTGTATATTAAAAAAGGATGGTATGGAGAAGGATTAGCAAAGTAAGTAAAAATTAGTAAATGTGATATTATGTGAATATTACTTGATATTTTGTATTATCATGATAACACATTACCTATTATGGAAAGCTATAAAATTTCTGATTTTGTTGAGGATTTTTTAATAGCAAAAGAAGTTGAAGAAGGTTGTTCAGCTAGTACAATTAAAGCATACCGTTATGATCTCCTAAAATTCATCGAAGTTGTTGGAGATCTTCATATTTCTTCACCTTTACTAAGGCAAAAAATACGTTTATTTTTAAAGAAACTTAATGAAATGGATTATACTAAAAAGGGAATTGGTAGAAAAATCGCGTCCTTACGTTCATTCTTTAAATTTTTAGTTCTAAATGAATTTATTACAAAAGATCCTATGAGTACAATCAGATCTCCAAAAATTAAACTTGAAGAGAGCTTACCTAAATTCTTAAGAATTTCTGATATGGAAGAAATTTTTAAGAAATTGAAAGATCGTCAAATCTTCAATTCTAAAAGAAGTGAAAGATATTATCTAATAATCAGGTTACTATACGCTACAATGGCGAGAGTAAGTGAATTGTGTAACATAAAAATTAGAGATATAGATTTTGAAAGAGGGTATATTCGGCTTCGGGGAAAAGGAAATAAGGAACGAATTGTGCCAGTTGATCAAAAAACTTTGGAAATTTTCAAGGAACATCTTGAAAATAGATTAACTTATGATTCTGAGGATTATCTTTTAATGAATACAAGAAACCAAAAGTTGAGCCCTCGAGTAGTACAAACAGATATTAAAACCATTAAAGAAAAATGTGGATTTGCCAATTCAAAAATTATCACCCCTCATGTTTTCAGACATACTGGAGCAACACATTTAAGACGTTCAGGGATGGATATAAGTGAATTACAAGACATTTTAGGGCATTCAAGCCCAAATACTACCAGAATTTATGCCAAGAACGATATAACTAAATTAAAAGAATCTTACTCACAAATGCACCCTCTTAATAATCTAGAAAAACTATGAATTCAGGATTTCCTAAATATTAATAGCATTAAATTCTATTTTAACGCCCTGCGCCACAACCCACTCCTCTTCTGATATTTCCATACTCGGAATTATCAGTGAACTCTCGTTCTTTATGTTTTTTAATTAATTCTTCTTTTTTATATTTTTTATTGACTTTTCTACGCAAAAATTTTATCATAATATAATTTCTTCAATAATTATTCTAAGATTCTCCAAAAGTGAATTATTAATCAAGATATATAAAAATATGTGTCTAAAATTTATAATTGCCAAGATATCATAATCTGTTAAGATTTTAGATAATTTTAGTCTCTAAAATTTTTAAGTTTAATTTTAGAAGATTATAAAATGAAAATAGAAATACATCGACT
>JBHLNK010000088.1:0-13913 GCA_048941625.1 Promethearchaeota archaeon
TTATTCATTTCTCTTTTAATATTATTCATTTCATTTTCTGAAAAAAACATAAAATCACCCTATTAACACATCCTATTATGAATATTTGCTTTTATACTTAAAAGAATTTTTCATTTAAATTATAAAAAAAATTAGTACAGATTTGTTCTTTAATAAAATCGAACAATGTAAAATTAATATTTCAAAAGAATTATTTTTCGACAAGTTTTCTGGATATTAGATAAATTACTAACCCAGTAAGAAAACCAATTGCGATATTAATAAAAAAAGATACTATTGCTGTAATTAAGATTATTGGAAAAAGCTTTAAATTAAAATCTTTAAAAGCAATTCTTCCTAATAAAAACGCTGTATAAATTAGCATTGCACCTAGTATAGCCACAGGGAACTGTTTAAAAAATTCCAATAAGAATTTAGAAAAAAATAATCCTAAAATCAACTCCATGATACCTTCTAAAATCATAGAACCTCCAGTTCTAGCTCCAAAAGCATATTGTGCCATCAATCCTCCTGATCCGTGGCATAATGGCATTCCTACAAAAAAAGGATTTATTAAATTTATAGCCCCCATATTAAAAGCCAGAGTGTTAGCATCAATCTCCTTATTTTCAGGAAACAACTCTTTAATTAGAACTACTGTAGCAACCATCACGTTAGTTAATGTTAGAAATAATTGAGCGAATCCAGCATAAACCATTCCAAGTAGAAAATTTTCCCATGTTGGAAAATCAAAATCTAGTTCTGGAAGTCCGAATTGTAGTTCTGCCATATTAATAGTACCTGTAAGAAACATTAATAAGATTCCTCCCAAAGTAAGAATAATTGCAGAGGGAACTGGTTTATTTTTAATTAAAATTAAAATAATTAAAATAGATACCAAACCGAGTAATAAATTATTACTAAAGAATAAAATTCCTGTCCATCCTAAAATTAATGCTAACCCTAGTTGAATTCCTCTCACTGCTACCATAGGTATTTTATTTACGATTCTATTGAGTCTTTTTGAAAAACCTAAAACTAACCAAATTACCCCTGTACCGAATCCAGTAGATATGACCATATTAGGAGTCCAACTTTTTGATATGGCTACAGTCCCTATAGTTTTTTGTGGCTGTACAGGAAGAGGAAGGTTAAATTTTATCCCTAATATAATATTTGTAATTCCTAGGGTGAGGAATATTCCCGCGGGGTTTAAACCTACAATAGAGATATACCCAATAATAAATGGTATTAAAGTACCCCAATCTCCGAAAGCTCCTCCAAATTCTCGTAGAGTAAATTTTTTCAGTCGAAATTCTTCCTCTGTAGTTGAAACACCATTTTTTGAATCCAAATCAATCAAATATAGTTAAAGTTCTAAAATAATTAAATTTCTTTATTTAATTATAAAAATATAAAACCAAATTTCTCTATTTTTAACTGAGAAATCTAATTTTTGTCTTTGCATAAATTTAAAAATATTAAGTTCATCTTATTTTCAGATTCAGCTTTATCAAATCATTATAAATACTATTAGATATACAATTTTTAATATTTTATATAGGCGGTTTTTCATGTCTCTTGAAAGTAGGTTAAATTTTGAAAAAGTTATTTCGAGTATATCTTCTCGATTTGTTGGTAAAGTTGATTTAAATGGCGCTATTAATTCATCCTTTGAAGATATGGGAAAATTATCAAATTCTGATCGTGTATCTCTTTTTCTTTTCGATGATAAAAAGAAATTCTTTAGAAACTCACATGAATGGTGTACTGAAAATATCAATTCCCAAATTGGAAATCTTCAAAAAGTTGATATAAGTATAATTTCTTGGTGGATCAATCAAGTCGAAAAAATAAGTTTTGTTAACATTCGAAATGTTTCAGATTTGCCAAATGGAGCTTATTCAGTTAAAAAATTCATGGAAATACAAAATATCAAATCATTTTTAGCTTTTCCAATCTATATTAGTGGAACAATTAACGGATTTGTTTGTTTTAGTAAAATTAAGGAAAGTATTCAATGGAAGGGTAAAGATTTTGTTATTTTACGTATTTTTTCTGAAACTATTGGCGAAACATTTGAACGCTTAAATGCAGAAAAAGCACTAAAGGAGAGTAAAGAGTTGTTAAGAGCTACTTTCGAAGCAACTGCAGATGGAATTCTCGCTGTTGACAGTAATGATAATATTACCCATTTAAATGAACGATTTATTTACATGTGGCGTATTCCAAATTATATAGTTGATCAGAAAAGCTTCACTAACTTATTAGATTACATATTAGACCAACTTAAGGAACCAGATAAATTTTTATTAAAGTTAAGAAATCTTGAAAAATCCTCCAATGATGGATATGACATGATCTTTTTTAAAGATAGACGCATTTTTGAACAATACTCTTGTCCACTAGTTCAAGATGGAGAAAAAGTAGGTCGCGTGTGGAGTTTTAAAGATATTACGGAGCATCAACATGCAGAACAAGAATTGAGAAAATCTGAAAGACTTTATAAAGAAGCTTATGAAAAAGCAGAATTATTTAAAGATGTCTTCACACATGATATGAATAATATTTTTCATAATATAAAATCCTCAGCAGAATTAATAACCTTATTAAAAGAGAAATCAGAAAATTTGGATCAATTAGACGATTTGTTTCAAATTATTAATGGCCAAATTGAAAGAGGAGTAAAACTAATAAATAATGTATATAAACTATCTAAACTTGAAGAATTAGAAATCTCTTTAAGTGCAGTAAATATTTATAATGTTTTGGATGAGGCAATAGAATTTACCAAAAAAAGTGTGCAGGATAAACAATTGGAGGTTCAAGTAGAAAAAAAATATGAAGAACTGTTTGCAGAAGCAAATGAATTCTTATTAGATATATTTGAAAACATCCTACATAATGCTATAAAGTATAATCAGAATCAAACAATTGAAATTCAAATTATTATCGATAAAATTGTAAATGATTCGAAAAATTTTATTCAGATGCAATTTAAGGATAATGGTATTGGAATTCCAAACGATACAAAAGAATTAATTTTTCAAAAAGGAAATAAACAGGATAAACACATTAGGGGTTTGGGCATTGGTCTTTCTCTCGTCAAGAAAATTCTTGAAATTTATGAAGGAAAAATTAGGGTTGAAAACCGAATAGAAAAAGATTATAGCCAAGGAAGTAATTTCATCATCGAAATTCCAGAAGCAAATTAGCTTATTTTACATTAATAACTCAAATAAGTCTTTAGCTTTCGGATGTATTTTACATTGCTTACTAAATCGACGTAAAATCCACCAACATGATGGACAATATGTTGTTACATAATCAAGATCTTTTCTATCGAAATCAGACATCCTTTTGCGAGCAATTTTTTCAATTACTTCAGTTCTTCCCATCCACCCTGATCCACCTCCACAACACCAATGTGGTATATCAATTACATCATAACCTGTTTGTTTAAGAATTTTATTAACTTTTATGTCCACTCCTAATTTACCTCGATTCATTAATTGACATAAATGCTGAACGCCTACCTTACCTGATTTTTGTAAATTTAATGGTTTTAAATAATCCGAAATATAGCTTACTTTGGCATTTAAACCATCTATTTCATTCTTAAACAGATAAAAACAAGCAGGACATAAACAAATTATCTCTTTAAATTCTCTTGAGTTAAATATTTCTCTATTTTCGTTTTTACATATCTCATATTCGTTCTTTAATCCGCTAATTTTTAAATGCCATCCACAGCATATCTCTTCTTCTAAAATAGTAAAATCTAAGTTTTGTTTTAATAAATATTCAAGCACATGTTCTGTATAATGTGGTATTCTTATTGTAGAAAGACATCCCATAAAAAAAAGAGTTTCAGAATCATTTGGTATACTTTTTGGGCGCCTTATACGCATACTATTTGTTGGATAGGGTGATCTAAATTTCTCAAAATATTCACGCATTTCAGTTATTCCTTCAAATGTATTACCATTTTCAACAAAATTCTCCTTTAGAATAATTCTTTCGTTTTCTGTTTCACATTCTCCGCAATGGACACAATTATAGAGTTGTTTATAATCTTCTGAAGAAAATTTTTTACGATCTTTTTTTTTAACCAATTGTTTAACTTTTTCATCACTTATAAAGTTCTTAGGATCAACCTCCTCAGTAGGATAGTTCTTCCTTCCAATTATTCGTTCTTTCATTGATATCACCTCAAAATATCAAATTTTAGCTTTTAATTAAACATTTAGGTTTAAGAATATAAGATTTTATAAGCTAAATTGAATTCAAAAGAGATAAATTCTATTAATTTAATTTGTATATATTCCATTATTATTATTTTTCTAAATATTACTAATAAGACGACTAGAAATAGAAAAAAATGATTGAAGATCTACTAATAATTAATGAAGCCGGTGCTCTCTTATATAATTGGCACCCAGAAGGTCATAAAGGCGATGGTAAAGATGATTTACTTAGCGGATTTTTAACAGCAATGAATAGTTTCGCTACTGTAGAACGCGGAGAAGATATAAAATCTTTAAAGATGAAAGAAACTCAAATTATTTTTGAAAAATATGAAGAATTGTTTCAGAAATTAACATTTGTTATAACTACTAAAAATGATGAATTAATTGAATTATTACATGCAATTATTCATGATATCATGGATGCATTCACTGAGCTTTTTTACGATAGTTTAAATAAAGAGTTTAATGGATTGATAACACAGTATCAAGTATTTAATAATAACGTAACACAAATAATAAAATCACATGGTTTAGATATCTTAGATGAATCTATAACGAATATTGATAATAATACTGTGTTAAAAGCTATAATCTTTCTCGAACCAAAAGGAGGTAATATCTATTATATCCATGCTAAGCAGTATGTCAACAAAGATAAAATTAGTTTTCTGATCCCTCTAATTATGAATTCTGCGAAATTATTATACCAAAACAATCTTAATGAAAAATTATATTGGATCTTACTTAATACTGTTCGAAATGAAAATCTTATTGTAGAGCCAAGAAATAAGATTTTAATAGTGAAGCAATATCAGTTATCTGAAAACTTTGAGGAAGAATATCTGAAACTAAGCTTTTTCAAGGAAAAGGACAAGTATATTAAGAAACCACGTAAATTGATTGAGACATTTGATGCTGTAAAATGGAATCCTAAAATCAAACAAATTTATTTGGTAGATTTAGTCGGTAAAATATTTTATTCAAATATAATTGATAATTCATTTGATTGTTCTGAATATATTCCAGAAACTATAAGCTTTTTGACATCTTCGAAAAAAGCAACTGAAAATATCTATAATAGAGTATTGTTTAATGCAAGTATAGGTGGAGAAAAATTAACAACTATTTGCATGAATTTTAATAATTTTGCTTTAACTTTAATTGGGAGAATACAGGATTTTTCCGATTACTCCATAATTCAAAATACATGTTATGAAATATTTCAACAATTAAAATAGACTAAATTCTTTTTAATCAAAGTTAGTTTAAAATATAAATGAAATATTCATATTTGGTAATATAATACTATAAGGTTAAAGTAAGATAGATATAAATATAACATTGATAAAAATAGATGAATCTTAAATGTCAGCTATGGAAATTTGGATTGAATTGATGATTTTGCAGACTATAATTGGATATTGCTTTGTTCTAGCTAATGAATTTATTGGCTTGTATAATATAAGAGATTTAAACTTAATGAAAGGAGATCTTACAATTGTAAAGTTTCATAAAAGATATGGTTGGGTGGAAATTACAATTTTTTACGCGTTATTTGCCCAATGTATGTATATGCTTGCTCAACACGTTATCGCCTCAGATCCAGAACTACTAATTCCTTCAAGTATATGGTCTCATACTTGGATTGGAGGTATGATTGCCACCATTTTAGTAACTTTAAAATTCATAATTGCTCGCTTTAAAAAAGATAGCATATATAAATATGGGATGTATTTAGGACCAATTGGTTTCTTAGGCTGGAGCTTATCACACTGGACAAGTCTTTATAATTTTTACTTTAAAACAGGAATATCTCCGATTATTGTCCCTAACTCATTTTTCTGGGCTGCGAGTATCCCATTTTTTGGTGGAGTTGGACTTTTTCTTTTAGTGCTTTTTAGAAGAGGCGTATTAATTAAGGAAAAAACACGTTTTGCTTTTAATCAAATAGCATTTCTACTTCATGGAGTAACTTTTGGATATGAAAAATCAGCCAAGGAATTACTTGGTACTCCAACACTTTTTAAATACGTAGTGCCGAGAACTTATGAATTCATTGAGAAGATGATGACAATTTCAGGATTAGATATGAGAAAGCTTGAAAAAATGAGTCTATCTGATGCCTTGAATGAGTTTATGAAAATGTCAGAGAAAATTGGAATGGCAGAGAAAGTAAAAGTAAAATGGGAATCAGAAAAAACTTTTACAATTGAATCTGTAAATTGTTCTACAGCCCAAGTAAGAAGTGTTATGACAAAGGAAGAACTAACTAACGCAGTTTGTCCATGGGCGATTTTTGCTGCCTCTATAGCAAATAAAATAACTGGAAAAGAATTAAGGATGGAACCTTCCGAATTTAATGAAATTGGAGCTATAACAAAATTAACAATACTTGATTAATTATCTTTAAAAATAGAAAAAAAATATTTTATTCTTTTTTTAGTTTAACGTCAGTTCGTTGAACTCCGACTTCTTTATTACTTGGAATTGCTGTACCACAATGATCTCTTTTAGCTTCGCTAGCTTTGAATGCTTTATCTAATTCATCCTCTAATTCATCCTCAGTTATTTCTTTATCTGGCATATATAAGTAAGTACAACCGAAATATTTAAGGATTTTATTTATAAAAAATTGAAATTAAAACTAACTTATATGTTGTATAAATAAAAAAGAAAAAGGAAATACAAACTAATATAAATCATTTATTAAAGTATTCTGAAACAGCTTTTTCCTTTTCTACTGGTCTGCGCTCAGGTACAACCACATAATCTTTTTTAACCGTTTCGTAAAAATCTTCACGCATATATAAATTGCAATAACAAGCTCCAAATTCTTCTATATCTAATTTGGCATAATCACATGGACAAATTAGGTCTCTATCTAATTCTCGATTTCCTGAAGCTAACCGGCAAGGACAAGATTGATATCCCATAGTTTTTTTATTGTCTACTAATCCATCAATTAAATCGTTAAATGTGTTACTATCCATATTTAGAATCCAATTATTCTTCTTGCTTACTAATTCAACATATTCAATCATACCTTCTTTAGTCTCCATATGCATCTTAGTTTCCTCCCGATTTCATTATCTCTTCATATTTTCCTGGATTATAACCAACCACCACTTCACCATCACATATCATGAATGGATAGGAGATTCTTGATTGATAACTATTTCGTAAATATTCTAGTATTTTCGCTTTATCTTCAAACTCAATCTGATCAACATCCACATATCTATATTTTATATCTCGTTCCTTAAGCCATGCTTTACACTTTTTACACCACATACATGTAGATAAGGTTAATAGGGTCACATCTCTATTTTTATTGGAACCCTCAACAGTTTTTGCTAATTTATTGATTACTTCTGACATTTTACTTTTTTCTCTCTATTTTTAAATAATTTAATGATTCATACAGATTTAATATTTAGTTTCCAATTAGGATCTATACACTCAAAAGCTTCTTCTGTCAATTTTCTAATATCTTTATGACAAGAATCTAATAATAGCCCTAAATGCTCTAAGGCTCTTTTATCTCCAATTTTCATTAAACTCTCAATAATGATAAATAATCTTGTTTTATCTTGGTCATTTTCAGATTTTTCAACCTCAGTTTTTAAAAATTCAACAATTAACATAGTGGCTTTAGGATCTCTTATTTCACCCATCGCTTCAATAATTCGATTAATAACAACAGGGTCTTTCTCAGATTTTAAAGCCCTTGCTAAAATATTTGTAGCTCTGCCTTCCTTAAATTGTCCAAGCTTTTGTGCTGCCATCGCTCTATTTTTCCAATTAGAACTATCAAATAGTTTTTTTATATGAGTATTAAATTGTTGATTTCGAGTTTTTTGATCCATCTTAAGTTAAGAATAAGAAGAAGTAATAAGAATCTGATCATAATATTTTATTAAAATTTACTTTAACAAGAAATTACAGAAAAGAGAAAATAAGCATTCATTTAATTTTTAATAGTTTCATTGCAAAATCCATCATTATTATGTATTTATCAAGAAATTTATGGAATCAAGCTTTATATAAAATTTATAAATTAGAATCTAAATCTTTTTTATAATATTAACTTATTTCAAATATAAATATTAAACATAAAAAAGAGATGATAAAAATTGGCTGAAGCAAAGACGCCAATAGTGATAACGAAGGAAGATTGTCATCGTTGTCATGAATTAAAGGATTGGCTAAAAGGGAATGAAGTTAGATATGTTGAGAGAGATATAAACGATGAGGAATTTGTCCATGAGTTATTGCATGACGATAATTTTCTAAAAACATTCTGCGATGCTGATGGATGTATTGTGAACACCCCAGTAGTAATACATAAAGGAAAGTACTGGTTTAAAGAACTCTGGGGCATTTCAGGTCTCAGAGAAAAAGAAGCAAAAAAGCTCTTCGGAGTAAAATAGATTTTTTTAATATTCAAATTATTTTTTAAATTCTACTAATCTTTTTATTACTTTTCGTATAGTTCTCAACCCCTCTTCATCTTGTTCAACACCATTCTTACCTAAATCTTTACTCCATAGGCTAGCACCAAGGTTTGCTCCAAATGCACCTCCAGATACAGATTGGATATGATTTTGTTGATAAAAATCTAAAATGCTTCTTATAGCAATCTCTTGCCCACCACTACGATCACCACCAACAGCTAGAGCAGAACCAATTTTTCTTTTAAATACGTTAGGTTCTTTAGCAACCAAAGCACGAGAACGATCTATTATTGTTTTCAACTGACCTGATAAGTTGCCTTGAAAAACAGGAGTACCAAAGAGATAAAACCTAGCTTCTTCTAACTTATTATATAATTCTGCCATATCATCTTTATTGATGCAACCTTTTTTCTCCCGAATACAATAATCGCAATGAAGACAAAACTTTATGTCTTTATTTCTGACTGTCCAAAACTCTGTTTCAAATCCAAACTTTTCAGAAGCATAATTTAATGCATACTGAACGGCATACTCAGTTCCTTGCTTTCTGGGACTTCCACATATTCCAAGAAGGAGATTCTTATTTTCTACCATGATATTGCATTTATCTTGCTTTTATTAATAATTAATCATTATGTATAAAAATAAACTTTTTATCTAATTTTCTAATATTTTAAGATGAATTCAAATAAACCAAGTTTAGCAAGAATAAAAATAAAATTTCCCCACGATATATGGATATCTGAAGTTTATAAGAAATATCCCGATATAAAGATGGAAATATCACATTTTCTTCCCTATGATCTTGAAGAGTCAATTGGCAATAGTGTAATTGAAATTCTATATTATAACATTGATTCTGTCATTGAAGAAATTAAAAATCATCCTTCTGTCTTTGAATTAAATGTTATAGAAAAGGAAGAAAATAAAGTCAAATTCAATATTAAAACAAAAGATCCATACTTATTATATGCTATTATAAAATGTGGGGTTCTTGTAGACTTTCCAGTAAGAGTTGAAGATGGTTATGCATATTGGAGACTAATATCAAGCAGAGAAAGTATAGATCAGTTATTAACTCTTTTTGAAAAGAAAAATATTGATTTTGAATTATTAAGAATTGGAGTCTCTCCTTATATCATTGAAAATAATAAAAGTAAACTTACATTTGATGAATCTAATATCCTCGATAAGGCAATTTCTTCAGGATTCTTTGAAATCCCACGAAAAATTTCATTAGAAGAATTAGCTAATAGTCTAGGGAAGTCTAAGTCAGCTTTATCTGTAGCCTTAAGAAAAATCATTAAAAAGAAAGTCTTATTAGAAAAATAAAAACAAATAATAAAATTATATCCATTCTTCTTTTAATATATTTCCTTGGATCCCTACAACCACGTACTTTATAGGGACTTTTCGACTTGCTCGTTTAGCACCCTCTTGAGCTAAGGCTAAAAGTCCTCCACAACATGGTACTTCCATAATTGCAACTGTAAGTGTGTTAATTTTTGCATCATCAATTAAAGATCTGATTTTTTCAATGTAAACTTCCTTTCCTTGATCGAGTTTAGGACAGGCGATAGCAATGGATTTCTGCTTTAAGAAATCTCTATGAAAGTCTCCATATGAAAATCCTACACAATCAGCAGAAAGAAGAACATCAGCTCCTTGGTAATAAGGTGCTTGAGGATTGATTAAATGCATTTGGACAGGCCATTGTCTTAAAGCGGAAGGAATTTTTCCAGATACTCCTACTTGCGTTTCAGGCTCATCAAAAACCATAGTTTGGGCAGAAGGACAGCCACATTGATGAGTTTGTTCAAATTTAACATGTTTCATCTGATTAGTAGCTGTTTGCTTTTCGTTTTTCATTGACTCCAAATGTTTTTCAACAGCTTCTTCATCAAACTCCATTGCCTCTCTCTCAATTATTTCAAGAGCACCCTCAGGGCACCCAGAAATACATGCACCGAGTCCATCACAGAAAACTTCATTTATAACCCTCGCTTTCCCATCTATTACCTGTAATGCACCTTCTGCACAATCCACAACACAATTTCCACATCCAGTACAAAGTTCTTCATCAATCTTAATAATTTTTCTTTTTACTATTTTATGTTGTTTTGCTTCAGTCATGATTTAATCAAATGGATGTGATTATATATTTTTAATTTCGAACATGTTCAAAACAAAGTTCTATGAAAGAGGAAAATATAAAATAAAAGAAGTAAAAAAAATGAACTAAATTTAATTAAATACCTAATTTTTCTCGATTCTTCTCAATATGGACTAACATAGCATCAACAGCTTGAATAGGATCAGTTTCAACATGTAAAATTCCTCCTGTTATATCTTTACAATCTTCTGTAAGCAATTTAACTAAATCAGTACCACCTGTAACCGTAGGAACCGGATTAACATAAGTATATAATCCAAATGCTAAGGCAAAAATAGCATCAATTGTAGCCTTTTGTTCCATATATTCTGGGGCTACTGCAACTACGGGTAAATCTGGAATTGGCACACCACCAAGCGCAACAGAAATAATTCCTACTAAATCGGCAATTCTACCTGTATCTGTACATGTCCCAAAACTAAGTACTGGAGGAATTTCCAATTTTTCACAGACAGCTTTTAAACCAGAACCAGCCATATCTCTTGCTTCTGGTGAGCATAACCCTCCTACTTGCAAAGCTCCATTACCACAACCCATTGATAATACTAAAACATCTCTTTTAATTAATTCTTTAGCTACTTGTATTGTATGTACATCTTGTCCATAGTCTCTAAGTGTAGTACAAGAGACTAATCCAGCAATTCCTCTTATTGTACCATCTTTAATCAAGTTAAGTAAAGGTTCTAAGGTTCCTCCTAAAGCTGCAATTATGCTTTCACTTGAAAATCCAACAATAGCTTCGTTCATATCCAAATCAACAATAGGTTCTACGCTTGCTCGACGTTCTTTGAAATTATCAATTGCCATTTGTAGTAATATAGCTGCCTGTTCTTTTGCTTTTTCAGGTTTATAATCTACTCTATCATTTATGCCTTCAAAAGCAACAACCTCAGATACTGGGACTAATTTGAATTTATACTTTTCAGCATATAAAGGATCAATTGGCATACAGCAATTCATATCACAGATAAAAGCATCAATGCACCCACTTGCCAATACGGCTTCTTGCATAATCCAATTTCCTGTGAAACCATAAAATACATCATCCATTTCCCATCTTTGTATCATTTCTTGTCCAGTTTCAATATTTGCTATTACTCTTAATCCTTTTGCTCCAACAGCTTTTGCTTTTTCTTGCCATTCAGGTTTACGAGCAAGTTGAACCATTGCAAATCCTAAGAAAGGTTCATGACCATTTGGTAAAATGTTCACATAATCAGGATCTAGAACACCCAAATTTACACGCATTTTATGAGGTCTAGGAATATTAAACAAAATATCTTGAATAAACTCATTAACAATTTGACTTTGATAAGCCATTGCGATCCCTAGTCGCATTGCTTTAAGAGCCAAACTTGCGTAATATCCATCTACATTAGTTAGACAAGAACTTGTTGAAAACATCATTTCTCCATAAAGACCACCTGGAAAGATACCTAATTTTTTCCATACTTCCTGTCTTTCAGGTGGAGCTATTTTTCCTACAATTAAACTTTCTTCATCATAAGGCCGATTAAAATCTTCCTTTACAAAATTATAAAGATGAACGGCTATTTCTTTTTCTGAACCAGAAGTGTCTAAACCAAGGCGGTTAGCAAAATTTCTTAATTTTTCAGGTTCAGATATTTTAAATGGTGTTTTCCCTTCTATAGTCGCCTTTAATGTCTTTAGAGTTGTTTCAGTATGATAATGATATGTCGATGCCCCCATAACATTCCTTAGAAGCATCATACGCATTGCCATTCCATCAGCTGTGATTCCACATACTCCTCGTTTATCTATCGATGAATCTGCTCTACAAGGACCGTTAGAACACAAATCACAACGAGCTCCTTTTAAGCAAAATGGACATCGTTTATCAGGATCACCCCCAAAACCTTGTGCTACAAATCGTTCCCAAATGTTATTCATTCCATCTTTTTTAAGTCTTTCATAAACTTTTTGAATTGATTTATGATAAGAAATTCTTTCTTTTTCCATAAAATACCACCTTTTTTTATTCTTTTTATATTTGATTCAATTAAAATATAATATCCTAAGATTTAAGTATAAATTAGAACATGTTCTAAAAGTTGATATTTAAAGATTACAACATATAAGGAAAACTTTAAAATAAAATGAATAAACTACTAAACCTATGAAAGTTGTAATAATCGGAAACAATATATCTGGGACATTTACAGCTCAAAATATAAGATCTCTCAATGATGAGGTAGAAATAGAGATATTTACTCAAGAAAAGTATCCGTACTATACAAGAGTCAAGCTACCAGAGTTTATATCTGAAAAAGTATCAATCAACGATTTAATTGTTTTTAAAGAAGATTGGTATAAATCTAAGCGAATTAATTTACATTTAGAAAAAAGAGTAAATAAAATTGATGTAAACTCGAAAAATATTATTATAGAAGGTGAACAAACAGTGATCTCCTATGATAAACTTGTATTAGCGCTTGGAAGTACTCCTAATATTCCCCCAATTAAAAATGCTAAAGAAATGAAAGAATTAAAGAAAGGTGTTTTCACACTCAGGAGTATTGATGATGCTTTAAAAATTAAAAACTATATTAATAAAGATAACATTGATAATGCTATTATAATTGGTGGTGGATTATTAGGATTAGAATTAGCTAATCAAATAAACGATTGTAAAATGAATACAACTGTAGTCGAATTCTTTCCTCGGTTATTACCAAGGCAGTTAGATGAAGAATGTGGACTGATGTTAAAGGAAGAAATAGAAAATCGAGGTATAAAGGTTATTTTAGATGCTGCTACTGAAGAAATTTTAGGAAATGGTGCTGTAAAAGGGATAAAATTAAAAGGAGGAAAAGAATTATATGCGGAAGTTATTCTAATCCAAGCAGGTATTACCCCAACAATAGAATTAGCCAGAGAAGCAGGAATTCAAACAAATAGGGGAATAATTGTTAACCATTTTTTAGAAACCAGTGAAAAAGATATTTTTGCTGTTGGAGACTGCATAGAATATAAAAATCAAATTTGGGGTATCATTCCAGCATGTATGGAACAATCAAAAATAGTTGCTGCTTCCGT
>JBHLNK010000089.1:0-13755 GCA_048941625.1 Promethearchaeota archaeon
CACAATCTTTACCAAAAATTCTTCCTTCTTTATTCATTTCCATTAATTTATCAATAAATTCTCCGATAATAATTCTTCTACCATCAACACTTAATATTTCAGTATCGTAATGATAAGATTGTTGTTCCATTGCTTCATGGAGTGCAGATCTATCAGCAGTATCCATCTTATCAAATTCATCTATAGCAGCAACTCCACCATTAGCTAGAACCACTACTCCTGCTTCAAGATTCATTTGACCAGTATCACTATCTTTTATTACTGCTGCAGTTAAGCCCACTGCAGTAGATCCTTTTCCAGATGTGTACAGTCCCCTTGGAGATACATCTATTGCACTTTTTAAGATCTCTGATTTTCCAGTTCCAGGATCTCCAACAAATAATACGTGAATATCGCCTCTTTTATATCCCCCTCCCGGTTTCTTTTTCCTTGTTCCAGCAAATAAACTTAAAGCAGAAGCCATTTTAAGATCTTCTCTCCCATATATATCAGGAGCAATTGAACGGGCAATTTTTCTTTGAATAAATGGTCCTTTAGATAACTTTTCGATTTTTTCTCTATCCTCTTTAGTTAGATCAATAGTGTCTTCAGTTTTATCTTCAGGATCAATAAAATTGATATCAAAATAAGTTTTAAATAATGTTGAATTAATATTTTTAGGTGATTGGGCTATAACTGATTTATAAATTCCCATTAATTTAACTCTGTCCCCTGGCTTTATACTATCTACTAAATCATAGGTTAATATTGCTTGGACCGCCCTAGGTATTCTTCCAGGAGGCAAATCTTCAGGTATCTCTTGAATCATAATGCTTTGCCAATCAATAAATTCTGAATGTTTAGATATTAATCTAAAATCCGTTTGAGCTCTTGCTTTACAATTCTTACCTATGCAGAACTTTGGCCATCGTAATCTTGGGCTCAATTGAGGTATTTCAAACTGAGCTCCACAAATATTACAAATAAATGATGCTTTTTCTAGTTTAGGCCTAATAGCTGAACACCTAACTAGGATACCTTTAGACCAAACAAGAGTGCTAATATGTTTTGCTCTTAATCCTCGTAGAGGTATAAATAAAGAGCTTTTTTTATCTTTCGTAGTTATTCTTACAAAATAATCTTGGTTCATTAATTGGGACCCTTGAAACTTTAATAAATTCTTAAATGCTTCTACTGCATCTTCGATTAAAGCTTCAGGATCCTTCTTCAACAATTCAGCAATATCAGGATCATATGCTAATAAATCTTCATAAAAAATAATTAAAGTGTTATCACCTTTAGCATAAATTTCATTAATTTGATCCTGGTATTTATACTCACCAGGACTTTCTTGAAATGACCGATAAAAATCGTCAAAACGCTGAACTTTATCAATTGGTTGATTAGGAGTTGATAATGGTGTTGTCATAAAAAATCATATTAATTTCTTTCAATATACCAAATTATACCTTTATTTTTAATCCATATTATTAATGATATATTTTATTACTCAGTAAATAACTAATTATAAAAAGAGCATTAGAGTTGCTTAATTTACTGAATTATGGTTATTTTTACCGAAAATATGATATAAGTATTATATCTCTTTTAATTGTTGAAGAGTTTCACAAATAATAGGGTCTTGACTCATTTCACACCTGATTTTCAACAAAGAAATTACTCTTTTTCTTACTTCTTCGTTTTCATATTTTACAGTACGACCAAAAATCAATGCAATGGATCTTTGAATTTCTAAAGAACCCTCATCACTTAGATTTTGTAATAGTTTTGATAATATCTTACTGATACCAACATTTTGTATTATTCTGACAAAACTGTTGATAATAGAATTTCTTACATCTATTGAGTCATCACCTAATAATTTTACAAGGTAATCAAAAATACTCTCAATTTTATTACTGTATATAATGGTTAATCTTGAGGAGGCTTCTCTAACTTTTGGATCTTTATTCTCTAAATTAACTTTTAAGCTTTCAAATGGAATATTAGATTCATTTACCTCCTTTATAGTTGATAGAATATGCATTGCTGACCTACGTACCCAATTTTGCTCATCATCCATTAAAGATACAAGTTTTTCAATAATTTTTTCTTTATTATCAAAATGATGTACAATTTTACCTAAGCTTGTAACTGCAGCTTCTCTAACTATCCATTCATCATCTCTCAATAACTTATTTATTAAAGCATCAACATCAGAGAAGGGAAGTTTGTATCCAATGTAACCAATAATCTTTACAAATGTCTCACGGATAAAAGAATCTTCATCATTAAGAAAACTTATAATCTCTTTAGCTGGGATGCTCTCTGGAGATACTTTTGCAATTTCTAATAAAGATTTTGAAAGTGCTATCCTCACAGATAATTCTTGTTCTGCCAATATTCTTAAGAATTCAGAAATCTTTGGTTTGAGTTTTAAAGCATCTCTTTGAGCTAATTTTGAAATAAGAGCTGAAACTGTTTTTTTTACTTTCTTATTTTTATCTTTACTTAAAAGTGAAAGAATTGGGCTAATATCAATATAATCTGCAAATTCTTCAATTAATCCATCAATAGAGTTAATAGCATTTAATCTAATGTCATCATTTTCATCATTCAAATAATTCATTAAGGTTGGAATAATTTTATTTGGAAATTTCCTTCCTAATTTTATAAAAGTTTGGGAAATGATACCCTTTTGTAAAAATTTTGAAATATCAGGAACTTTTATTAAATTCTGAACTATTAAATCTGGATGATTACTATACTTTTCTAACATAATCTCTGATATATTCTGTCTTAACTCTGAATTCTCAAATTTAATAAAAATCAATAAGATAGTTAAGATTTTTTCAGGGTTTTTATTCCATAATTTACCTAATAGAGAAATTACGCTATTTAAAGTCTCAAAATTATTTGGATCTACTCTATTTACTATAAAATCTATGTCTAATAATCCTGGTTCTTCCTCATAATATCTTACAAGCGCTTTAACTGCTGAATTTCTAGTTTTTTCATTTGAGTCAAGTAATCCATCTAAAAAGGGAAGAAGTGGAATATTAAATTTTTTAAATTTACCTACTTTTGCCATAACATCAAAGATAGCTTCTCTTATTGAACTTGATGGATCATTCATTAGGTGAATTATCTTTGAAATGAATTTTCGATTAATTTGTTTAATGTCTAGATTTTTTATATTCTTAATTGCTGCAGCACTGATTTTTGTATTTTCATGATAAATTTGATCAATGATAAATTCAATAGGAAGTTCATAAGAAATATCAGCAATAAGATTTAGAATTTTAACTACAATTCGACTGTTTGGATCTTTTATTAATTTCTCAATATTTATTTTTTGGATTAAAAACTTATTCTTATTTACTAATCTGGTAAATAATTTAAGTCCATAGAATCTTGTTCTCCATTCTGAATCTTCCATTAGATTAACTAGAATGTCCATTGGGATCTTTTCCAAAATATTTAAATCCATTTTTTCTAGGCTTTTTAAAATTGGAATATTTTTATCACAATTAGGAGATTTCAAGGCTTTAATTACCCAAGGTAATATAATATCTGGAATATCTTTTTCTAACTTAAGCAATATTTTTCTACATAATTCTCTTGTAGATTCATCATAATCACATAAACCATCTAATAAGGAATTTTTAAACTTCCAATTGTTAATATTTACATCATCTTTCAAGGGTATCCTTTCAAACATCATAATTAATGTTTCTTTAGCATACTGGCTTATTTTAGGATTCTTTACTTTGGTTAGATTAAATATTGGAATGGGATCAAAATTTTGACCACATTCAGTTATTTTTGAATATCGAATATTCGTCAAAAATTCATTTTTTTTCGCAAAAAAGAAGTAGGAAGTTAATGTTATTAATACAACTTCTTCGATTAAAGCCGCCCATGTTAACATTATATATTTTGATGCGATTTGATTTGTAAAAACCCATGCATTTAAAGTATCCTCTAAGGTTTCAGGATTTACTATTAAAAAATTCACTAAAACATTAAATCCTATTGAAGCTATCAGATAAGCAGCAAAATATATATCTATCCCTCTATATTTTATTTTTCTACCCCAAAAACGGGTGAAATAACCTAAAACACCAAATAATAAAGTAACAAATACAAAAACCGAAGACATTGTCGATATAGCTAATTTTCCAGTGAAAAAGAAAGCTATAGTTTGAAATAAAGATATCCATGCCCAAATAAATACAAACAGCATAAAACCAAGGATAATATAATATCCAGGTTCAGATTTAAATTGCTTTAGTCCTCTTTTACTATCTTCGAAATTAAGAAATATAGATCTCCTAACATCTGGAATATGATAATAAGCATTTGAAATTCCAGCAATATATCCCTTAGACCCATAAAAGGTTAAGATCATAAGAGGATAAACAAGCATCCAAGTAATAATTACTATTATGAATGGTATTCCCAAAACTGTTAATAGAAATGGAAAAAAAACAAAAACTATCAGATAGAAAGCAATTGATATTAAAACGTTTATTATTTTCTTGTTTGATTTGTTAATTATTCTCTCACTAATAAACTTATGAAATGGTGTTAACCCTGCATCCGATTCTTTACTTAATGCAATAAATAGGAAATCAATAAAAGGATAAAATGAAATATAACCCAAACAAATCGCAAAGGGTATAAGTAATACTAGAGGATTCACATCGGGTGGATTTGTTATCGAAAAATCGGGAGAATTTATAGTAAAAATTACTGCAACTGCAAAAACTAACATAACAGATAAACCGAATATAAATCCATAAAATAGACATTGGATTCGATCCCTATTATTAAATTCACCTTTTTTGACTAAGGCTACTTGCCGATAAATAATATAAAATCCAATTGTAAAAAACAAAAAAAAGACTATGAGGAGAAGAATTTCTATTATCAAAAATTTCACGAGTTTTTTAATTTATTAATAAAATAATAGTATGTTTATTTCTTTTGAATTACTTTTGTATAGTATATAAAGATTTATTAATTTATTAAATCTGGTGTAAAACAATTGGAATTAATTGAAGAGAGCTTAATTAGTTCGTTAAATAGGTTAAACTTTATTTTCCAAAATGAAAAAATCGTCACAGAATGTATAAAGAATTTTGATGGATTTTCTATATTTGGAGAAAATTTTGGTCCTTTCGAAAAGAATAAAAAATACAAAATAAAGTTGTCTTTTGCAATACCTTTTATAGATAAATATATTCTTAAGATTGCTTCTACAGAAAAATGTGATAATATAGACGTTCAACGATATGCAATTGAAGAAAGAGATGATCCAAAATTAATAAAGAGAACTAATCCCTTTTTTCTTAATAAAATCAAAGAGTTTAAGAGATTTATGATTAATGAAATATCTAAAAAAAATAAACCAGACATCGATCTTGATAGATATAATTCATATTCATCAAACATAATAGACAGTCGACTATTGAAATTATTAAAAATATCAATGACGGAATTGACTTTAGAAGATGAGAGAGGATTTACAAATGCTGAAAAGTTATTTTACACTTATTTATATAATCTTATTAAAATATGGAGAAAATACTTTTAAATAATTAAATTCCCTGATTAATTATTGAGACTTATCTCTTGTGTCCCATATTTCTTGAAATATTCTTCAATATTTTCAGCAATTTCTTTGTTTATATTTAATTGAGGTAGTAAATCAATAGCATTACTCATAGCATAATAACTTATGTCTTCTTCAGACATTTTTTGCTCTACGCTTTTTCCATCGTCTCTTTTCTCATTTCTATTCGTTAAACCTATCGCTGCGATTATGTTTATATTAAATTCTCTTAACTTTCGAATTGAATCTATCAATGACCCTCCTGTTGTTGTAACATCTTCAAGAATAATAGTATCTCCATAGGGCACTCCAAGGAAAAATCTATCTTTTGGAACTCCATGATCCTTCTTTTTTCCTCTTCCCATTGCTAGCGGATACATTTCAGATCTAAAATTTTCATTTGATTTTGCCCATTTGAATTGAGTAATTAACCCTAATTTTGTTGCTCCTTCTGGGACACCATAGTAACATTTAGGTTTCAAACCCAAATCATTAACAAATGCAAGTATATATTCAGTTAATTGATCGAGTAAAAAAGCATCTGATGTGATAGGTCTCCAATTCACATACCAATACGATAATCTTCCAGATTTAAGTTTTATTGGTTTCTCATAAAAACCAATCACATTTTGTTTTTTTATAAAATTATAATATGTTATTTTATCCCATTTCATTAAAATCATTTTTTTTTTGAAACAAGTTAACTTATAAAGAATAGTCTTAATTTTTATAAATTTTTAATTATTGAATTTTTAGATATCAATATTTTAAGTTAGCTAAAATTGCTTTTGCTTGTGAAACTATTCTTTTATCAGTTTCCTTAGTCAAACTTTCTATTAAAGACTGAAGAGGTAAAATAGCTCTATTATTAGTCTGTGAAAGCTCTTCAAAAATTGAAAGTGTTGAGATAATATCTTCTTTATTAGTGCTTCCTATTATCTTTCTTATTTTAGGGATTGCTATTTTATCTAAAATTTCATCAAGATATTGTGAAATTTCTGCTTCAACACTAGCGTCTCTATAAGAACGCAATTTGTTACTTTTAATATATTCAACAAAGATAAATGGCATTTCCAACGACCATTCATCTATTTTTTCCATTTCAATTAATTGTACTATACTACCATCCTGTTTATAGAAGAGTTTTATATCCAATCACCTGTGGTTAATTTTTCTGGTAGATATTTAGTTGTAAGAAATTCAAAACCATGTTGTGAAAGAGCTTGGATTTCTGCTTTCTTCTTAATTTTAAGGGCTAATTTTAAATCATTTTCCCATTGTTTATTTTTTTTGACAAAATCTTCATTTAATAATTCCTTTGTTCTTTTAACATCCATTGGTTTCATAGGAAGTCTAACTTCTTCTGGAATCTTATATTTATCTAGATCTCTTGTTAAAACACCAAGCAATTTTATATTTGGAGTAGCTAAGAAAGGAGACTCATAACTTAATCTTTTTGAACCTCTTAGATATACACTATGGATATAATGCCCATAAGGATCACTATCCACCAAGCTAAAAACAGGTAAATTTAGCTCTTTACTCAAGCGTTTCAAAAACATACGTGTTGCAATATCAGCCGCTCCTTTGGCAGTAAGAATAATACAGGGGTATTTTCTCCAAAATCTATCTTCAGCTAAACGTATCATTGCTGCGTCCTTTTCTACCACTAATATAAATTCTGCATCTGATTCAATTATTTCAATATTATCAAGCATCGGTGATATCATCCAACCTCCACTTCCTAATCCTTCTAGATCTATTATATCATTACGATCTCTTATTCTTAATCTTCCAACACACATACCTTTAGCAGAGGCCACAATATGAGTCGCATTTCTAGTAGTATATAACATTGCAGCCGCATCTTCAATACTTTTATCACTATTCTTCTGTTCTGTAAATAATTTAACATCTGTATAGAAAATTTCTCTCTTAGTTGCGTGTATATCTTTTTCCAATAATTCATTTACTATTTCTAGTACACGCATTAGACGCGTGATATCTGCTACACTTGTGAGTGTGTGGAATTGTTTCTCCACAATTTGTTCTCCTAAAAGCAATAAATCATTTTCTTCGTCCCAGATAATATTGGAACTAGTTCTAGAAGGAAGCTGAATATATGGTCTTCCCGTTTGATAAACTTTAGTAATAACATCATCCACTAATGTATATAATCTTTCAAGAGTTTGTTTTCTGTTAAGATCATCAATTTTTACTGTCCCTTCCGGAAGATCGAACAATTTTTCTCCTTTTTCTCTTTCTAAATAAGAGCTAAATAATTCTCTAGCTGCTTTTAATTCAGTTCTAATATCTTTTTTAGCCATAATTTTTCAAAAAATTGTTTATTTTAATTTCCATTGTCTTTTACCCATTTTTGACTCGACTAAAACTTGTCCCTTTCGTTCTAATTCTTTAAGCTTTAGTTGTAGATACCTAGCATCCATCATATCTTTAATTTTTAATTTAAATATGAGATGTTTTATAGTTTGCCATTCATTAGACAAAACTTTTAAAATTTTTTCAGTTGTAATTATAGGTAATGTAGTTTGTTTTGTAGGTTTTGGTTTAGGTTTTGTAGGTTTTTTTGTAACTATTTGACTAATTGATGTTTCTTTTTTAGGGATCTGCAACTCTACTTGTTTTGGAGTCTCAGCTACTGGGATTATTTCAACTTCTTCTGGAGGTTCAATTTTTACTGGTTTTGGTTCTTCAGGCTTTTTATAATATTCAATAATTTTCCTTATAATCTCTTTTTTGGTATCTTTAGAAAGAAGATTAATTTTATTTTCTTGACAATATTCAATCAATTCATCCTTAGTCCAATTATTAAGTGTTTTCTCTGTGAATGATTCTTTTTGATCTGTACCTTTTTTAATTAAAGGTTGTATTTCTAAAGGTTTTTCAAGCCTTTCTTTATCTTCTGTTACAGGTTTTATAATTTCTTTTACTTCTGGTGGCTTCAATTTAGCTGTGGGCTTAGTACCTATTGCTTTTTTCATTAAATCTTCTAATTCATTTTTATCCAATTTTGCTTTATATTTACTTTCCCCTCGAGAGGCAATATTATATATGCTTTTTACAAATGTAGGTATATATTTTTCTATTAGACTAGCTCTTTTTTCTTTTTTATGTAAACTCTCCCTTCTATTAAGGTATATCCTTAGTCTTCGTCCTATAGCTTCAAGACAATATTTGATTTCTTTTATTAAATCCTCATCATCAGCTAATGCATTTTTTGATTGAGATTTAAACATTAAATGCACAAAAGGACCCGAGACATTAACTAATAACTTTATAGGACCTTTGGGTAAATTATTATCATAGGTTTCAAGATTATAATTTTTCCAATTAACAGCTTGAACTGCTTTAGTTATTGCACAATCAGCACTGTCTCTTAATTTTGGTGTTCTATTTACAAACCTAGATAATACATCTCTGGATCGTTTAGGTACTTCAATATTTCTCGAGTAAGTCATAACAGCTTCTACAACATAAGCTAAACCTTTTCCACTTGTTGGAGGTCTTGTTTCCGCAGCCACAAAATCATCATCTCGAGTGTAATTTTCAATAAAATATTCTAAAATATCAGAATAAGTATTTATAGAGTCGGTATCAGAATACGAGAGAAGATTACTCGTTGTTTGAGCTAATTGTTTTGAATCCAAAGTATTATCAATTACATAAATAGTTCCTAATATCTCTGAGCTTAAATTAATAACTAGTTCAGGACTTACTGAGATTTTACTATCATCCTCATGTGGTATACTTTTTTTCTCTTCGAGAATTAAATCTTGAGTTTGTTTTATTTTTTCTATAGGTGCAGCAAAATCTTCTACATTTTCTGAAATTCTTAATCCAATCTCTTTAATTAAAGTATTTTCTAAAAGTGATTCACCTACAGGAATTGCCGTGTCTGTTGGAGGTGCCATATATTTTATAGATTTAAATGCTAAGAATAAAGAATTGAATTGTTCCTTGGAAATTTCTAAAGGTTTAATATTAGAAATTTGGACTTCTTTGATAAGATCTTCAAATTCAGTTCGATTTTTTAGTTTTTTTAATTCAGTTAATCCTAGTTGAGTATCTTTGAATAATCCATTAAGATCCAACCTAACTTTATCTTTCTGCTTTCTAATTTTTTCTATATTGCTCAATAAATTTTTAATATCTCTTTCAATGGTTTTAATCTCTTTTTTTGTTTCTGTTTTCTCAATACGATTATTAAGTTTTCTAATTTCCTTGTTAACTTTTTCAAAATCTTTATTTAATTTATTATATTCAGTTATAAGATTCCAATATTGCTCTTTAATTTCTTCAGATTCAATTTGATATATTATTAATTTATCTCTGGGTTTATTGGAACGACCATAAATCCTTTTTTCATTTCTCATAAAGAATATTTGTTCATTTTTTTTCTGTGTTAAATTTACATAACCATCCTTTAAAATAAGTAAGTTTAATTTATCTTGTAAATCTCTTTCAGCAATATCAACAATTTCTTTGGCAGTATTCGAACTCATCCTTACAAAATTATCTTGTAAAAAGGCTGAAATTGTTTTATTTTCGGATTTTGAAATTAAATCTTGAAGATCTCCGATATTAACTGAGGATGGGTGTGGTTTAGCATATTTAGGTTCTTCTGGGAAAGAAGTAGCTAATCTTCTATATATTTTTTCTTTACCATAAGGATCAATATAAATAATGGTTACATGAGGATTCATAAAAGCCGTTTCTTCAATATATTTTTCTACATACCCTCTAACATATCTTACATTTAAATAATTTAATTTGATATAAGTACCATGTAAAAATGGACCATCAATATCAGTTGGATGAACCAAGTATTTTTTCTCATTTTTTGAGGTTGTAAAAAATTCTGATGCTGTGGCATAAACATTATCAGTTGATTTTGATACCGTTATAACTGGTTTACCTGTGGTATTTTGAGCGTCACTAAACGCACTTGGAGCTCCAAATCCTTGACTCCCCCTCGTTTGTTTTAATTCCATAGATTTTGATGAGGCAAGATACCTACCAAATTTTCTTAAGTCAATTTTTGACATACCTGTACCATTATCAAAAATTTCAAAGATAAAACTCATTATATTTTTTTGACTTATTTCAGAAGTCAAGAATGAAGGAGCTTCATATTCTCTCATACGAATAATTACTATTGGTTCAACATCTATTATGAATTCAACAGGTTTAATGATTTCATGCATATCTTCTATAATTCTTTTTACTTCCTCTTCTATTTCTAATTCTTCTTTATCAATTATTTCTCCAGATTCTTCTTTTAATTCAGGTTCTTCTATTAAAGTTTCATTAGTTTCACTGGATTCAATACCTAATTCCTGCATTAATGTATGTTTTGCTTCATTATTTAAATGCTGGGACTTTTTTTCTTCTTTAGCAGCTTCTACTATTGAAAATTTTTCTAAAAATAATTCCTGGTCTAAGGAAAATTTAATCTTTGAGTCTGGTTTTCTTAATTCTTTCCATTGAAAGCTTTCTATGGCATCTAATGCATTATCAATAAATTCAGCACAATATTGTACATGTTTCCAGTAGCCAAATTCAAAGCCAACTAACTGAGTCCTCTTGCGCATATACTCAGCTATGGTTCCTTGCTTAATTTTTCCTTCTTCGTTGGTTGAAATTTTAGACGCACTCTTTTGATAATTCTTTCTTAAATTTCTATTAAAATTAATTCTTACAATTAATATTTTTTAAATAAGAAATATGATAAAGTTCTATAATATATGATATATAGTATAGTTCCATAGGTTTTAATTAATCTATCAAACTTTAGTTTCTTATTCACTGTAAACAGTAAATAAAATACTATTTAAATTTTTTCATCAAATAATAAAATATTTATTTGATTACTTTGATTTTTTAAGCTTTTTCAAAATAAGTTCTTTAAATTAAATTTATTTGTTTCTTTTTTGGAAGTTTTCTAAAACAACATCAATTATCTTTGAGGCTATGTATCGTTTAGTATTTCTTTCTACGTGTGTAATATTTTTCCTTTTATTTATAATAAATACCTCATTATATTTACTGCTGAATCCTATATCTTCTCTACCGATATCATTTGCTACAATTAAGTCTGCCTCTGATTTAATAAGCCTATTATATGCACGATCAATTAATTCGCTTTTAGACACATTTGTTTCAGCTTTAAAAGCTACAATAAATAGATTATAATCTTTTTTTCTTGCCACATCAATTATTTTTGGTGTTAATTTCATATTAACATTTAACTCTTCTACTTTATCAGTAGAAATTTTTCCTTCTATACATTCAGTTGGTTTATAATCGCTCACAGCTGCAGCTGAGATAAATATATCATAATTATTGTAGGATATTTCTTCTTTAACTGTTTTTATAAAATCATCAGTAGAAATAACGTGTTTTGTATTAATATAATCAGGAAGTTTCGCCATACATTCTCCAGCAACTAATAATACATATGCTCCTCTCGCAGAAGCCTCTTTAGCTAATTCTATGCCCATTCTTCCTGATGATTTATTAGAAACAAAACGAACTGAATCTATTGCTTCTCTTGTGGGTCCTGCGGTAATAAGTATTTTCTTTCCTTCTAAGTCTTTATTTTTAATCAATACATCTATAACACTATCAATTATATCGTCAATCCTAGCGATTTTAGCTTTGCCCTCAGAGATTCTAGGTCCTAAAATTTTAACTCCGCATTCTTTTAATTGTTTTTCATTTTTTTCCAAGATAGGATGCTTGTACATACTCTCGTGCATTGCTGGTACAATTACAATTGGTATTGAGGACCCAAATGCTGTCGATGCTACTGTTGTTACTGGTGTATCGTCAATTCCACAGGCGATTTTCGAAATTGTGTTAGCTGTAGCTGGACAAATTAAAATCAAATCAGCCTTTCCAACACTTCTAGGTCTATCTCCTGCTAGATAAACATGTTCAACAGCTCCAGTTAAATTGGTAATTACTTTATTTCCTGTCGCCCACTCCATTAATGCAGGATTGATCAATTCTGTAGCTGCTTTTGACATAACACAGATTACTTCCGCTCCCAATCTCATGAGTTCTCGTGCTACAATTGGAGAAGAGATTACTGCTACTGAACCTGTTAAACACATACAGATCGTTTTTCCTCTAAGAATAGTTCCTTTACTTTCAACAATATCCTTTGAGGGGTGTTGAAAATTATTTTTTCTCATTTTTTAGAACTTTTGTTATATAATTATCAAGTTAACTTTCAGATTCTATGTAAATAAAATTTATGCATAGAAAAAAAAAATATTGATACTATTTTTCTCAATTTCTTGAATTTTGTAATATGTCTTATTATTTGAATAGAATTTTTCAAAAGGTTTTGGTAATATCTTTTAATAAATACCAGTTTAGAATTTATTTATGATTTTAAATAAGTAGATCCAAAAAAATAAACAAGATCTAATAAAATTAAATTATTTAAGATGCAGCAAATTTGCGATTTACATATTCATAGTAGATTTTCAGGGGGTGCAAGTAAAAAAATTGATTTATTTAACCTGGCCTATAACTGTCAAATAAAAGGAATTCAAATACTAGGCACTGGAGACTGTCTTCATCCACTATGGCTAAATGAATTAAAGGGCAACTTAATTGAGGATTCAGAAGGTTTATTTTATATTCAACAAGTCCCTGATATAAAGTTCCTTTTACAAACTGAAATTGAGGTTATTTGGAAAAATAATTCTCTTTTAAAAAAAGTTCATTTTATTATTTTATTCCCTAGTTTTGAAAAATTAGAGGAATGTATTCTTTACTTATCTAAATTTGGGAATCTAGGAAAAGAAGGAAGACCAAAAATTTACAACTCAGCAGAAGACCTTATTTTTAGCTTAAAGTTAATTGACAATCAAATTGAAATAATACCAGCTCATATCTTCACACCCTACTTTGGAATTTTTGGTGAGAAAGCCCAGTTCAATACTTTAAATGAGGCTTTAGGTGGTAGTTCAAATTATATTACATGTGTTGAATCCGGATTAAGTGCTGATCCTTCTATGGTAAGATCTATTTCAGAATTAAATAAAGTATCAATAATATCAAATTCAGATAGTCATTCTATCAACTTTCACAGAATTGGGCGAGAGGCAACAGTATTTAATCTCAAT
>JBHLNK010000090.1:0-13673 GCA_048941625.1 Promethearchaeota archaeon
TTCGATAATATAAATATGAGTAAGAATTTTATCTATTTTGTTAGAAATATCAATTTCCGGAATTGGATGAAGTTCAAAGAATTTAGTATTGGGGTGTTCTAAAAATTCATTGATCTTTTTATTACAATATTTATATGCTCTTTCTGAAATAGCTGAAGCAACATTTCGATTTTGATCAACTGGATCGATTATTATAAGATAATCATTTTGAAAATGTGTAATTTCATCTAATTGTTCTTTACTTCGGTTATAATAATCTAAAGGCATATGAGATAATTCTTTAAAATTTTTAAATAAATTAATTATATCATTGAAGTAATAGATCAATAACTCAGAACTATAACCTATGAATCCAACTCTACCTACTGCACTTTTATCACCATAACTATAACAAGCTTTGAAAAATTGTTTCAAGAGCCTAACATCATCTTTTTGTACTGAAGATAGATTTTCTCTAATGAAATGACCATGCCAGGGAGATCTATCTACTGCTGTTATTGGCCCATATTCTCTAATATAGTCTAAATCTAAATCAAAGTATAAAACAATATCGATTTTTACTTTATGATTATTAATATTATAATCTACTGTAACATATGGGTGTTCAGCGTATAGTAAGCGTGGATTATAAAATTCTTTAGAGGTAATGCTTTGCATAATCCAATCATTACACAGGTTCAAAAAATCCTTTTTTGACTCTTTTTTTAATTTATTTTTACTCAATCCTTCATATTTTTGCTTATATTGAATATAATCTAATCCTATGAAAAGATCGATATCAAAATCATTTTTTAATTGAGTTTGCTTAATACCAGTGGAACCTTGAGGTTCTATTTTAGTGTAATTAATATTCATTTGTTTAGCTTTATTATCTAATAATCTCTTTAATTTCTCAGTAATTTGATTAATTAAATCATTTTCTCTTTTTGATGGAGTAATTTCCTTTAAAACATCAGTAAAGATTTTTCCTAGAGGATACATACATAAAACTAATTTTTATTAGTTAAACTATCATTTCTCAGATGAATGTATAACAACATTATTAACCTATAATAAACTATAACTTTTTCTAGCTTAATTATTTCAACTTTGTGTACAGAAGGATAAAACTATAAATTAACTTTCTTTTTTTCATATTTATGAAAGTAGAAAAAATAGGAACTAGAGGGATTCTTTTCACATTTCCCGGTTTTATGCCTTATCCTCAAGTACCAATGCCAATTCAAATTTATGTAATAATAGGAACAAAATATCTTTACATTTGTGATACTGGTATTGATACTGAAAAGATGGTTAAACTTAGAGAGTATCTACAATCTGAAAATTTATTATCAAAACCTATTATTATATTTAATTCTCATTTTCATTTAGATCATGTAGGAGGGAATGGAGCATTTGAATCTGCCTTAATAATTAGCCATAAATTTTGTCAAGAAAAAATGGTAAAGACAATAGAAAAAATCAAAGCACAAAATATTAAAAGATTAGAAGGTAAAAGCATAGCATATCCTTCATTAATTTTTGAAAAAAAAATTGTGTTTATGGATGATGATGTGGAATTTTTTTATAGTCCAGGTCATTCTGAAGATTCATCTAGTTGCTATGATCACGTAGACAGAATTTTATATGTTGGTGATAATCTGGTTGATCCAATTCCTTTTTTAACTTGGTATGGATTTAATAGTTATTTAGATACTCTTCAAAATTATTGCAATTTAGAGCTAAATACAATAATTTTAGGTCATAAATCAGTCTTTAAAGAAAAATCATTTATCAAAAAAACTTTATCTTATATTGAGAATTTTCGAAAGTTTAATGTAGATATTTCTGATTTTACACCTCAACATGTAGCATGGTATCGATGGAGTTTTTTATATTTAGGTTTAGATCTAAAAGAAAAAGGCATGTATGATGAGGCTGAAAAATATTTTAAATATATTAATAACTTAATTAGACATCCTAAAATAAAACCAATAGATGACGCAGAATTAAAAGAAATTGAAGAATTTCTAAGTAAAGTATTGATAGATTGATTAGAAGGTTTTACATACCCCACCAAGGGTGACTCACTTTACGCATGATGGATACAAATTCTCTTAATGCTTCTTTTTGATCAGTTGTCAATTCATCATTGAATTTTCCCATTAATTGCCTTACATGAGATTCAGGGATATTTACATATAGTGTTTCATCTTTTTCTAAATCTCTTCCTATTTCAATTCCTCGTATTGAAATTGCAACTTCACTATCTTTTGGAGCTTTTTCTAATGTCTGCCCTTTATCTTGAATTTGATGTATCCTTCTAACTTTTTTACCATCCTGAGTTATTAAAGGAACTTTTGGATATAAAGTCCCAGCTTCAACGAGTACGCCAAAAACAGCAGGATCTGAATTTCGAAAAATAAATTCTGGGAACATTTTAATTTTAGCAGGTAATATTAGTTCACTTAAGCCTTTTGCTGTATCCTCTGCTTTTCTAGTTTCAGCATATTCAACATATTCTTCTAGCAGTCTATATATAACATTATTAGTGAAAATTCTTATATTATCTTTAATTGCTTGTTCATTAGCTTCAGGTAATATGGGAACATTGAACCCTAAAACTGCTGCGGAGTAAGGATCTAACTGTCTTACTATATATGCATTAATAATATCTTCTTTTTTTATTGGCCCTACATCTGCGATACTTATTTTTACATTACTTTTAGAAAAGTGGTTTTCTAAAGCCTCGAGAGAACCTAAAGTATCTGCTTTTAAAACAACTCCTGCTTTATCTGTTTTTATTCTTATGCTTTCTATTTCTGATTCAATTTCATTATAGATAACTTCTTCTTCAAAAGGATCTTTAATACCTCTAAATGGAGATCCTGCTACAACATCATCAATATTAGGTGCTAGAATTTTAATTCCTGCTGCTGCACTGATTAAATCAACCGAATCAAATTTTTGTCTTGGATCTCTAATTTCATCTAAAGGCTTAGGAGTCAATAACGCTCTCACTTTTGATTTGATTGGATGTTCTAATCCCCCTACAATAAATTCATCCCCTTTGTTAATAATACCATCATAGATCAATACATCCATAGTTTTTCCCTGACCTTTCTCTTTTTTAACTTCCAAGACAACACCCTTAGCAGATCCTTCGGAAAATTTGAGATTTTCAGTTAAATATTGTTGAACTAATCCCATAAGAACCAAAAGTAATGTAGAAATTCCTTCTCCAGTTTTTCCACTTGTAGGAACAATAGCCACTTTTTTGGTGAAATCTTTAATTTTATCATATCTGTCAATACCCTTAAAACCTTCCTCTAAAAAATTTCCTACAATCTGTAGGATTTTCTCATCTAAGAAATCTTTTACATGAGGTTTTTGAGAGTTATATGAATCTAAAAAGTCTGCATCTTTTTTTGATTTCCAACCTGAGATTCTATCAATTTTATTAGCAGCTATAACGAATGGAGTTTTTCTATCTCGCAAAATTCTAACAGATTCCCAAGTTATTGGCATTGTGCCTGCAGTTACGTCAATTACTAATATAGCTATGTCTGCCACAGCCCCACCTCTTTTTCTTAGATTTAGAAATGCCGCATGTCCAGGAGTATCAACCACTAATATACCAGGAAGATCTATTTTTTTTTCTGCAAATTCCTGCTTAGATTTTCTTAGAAAATCTTTAATATCTCCAGTTGGAAAATAAGAAGCACCTATATGTTGGGTAATTCCTGCTGCTTCTCTTTGTTGTACCACAGTTCCCCTAATATAATCTAATATGGTTGTCTTTCCATGGTCAATGTGTCCAAGAATACAAACTATTGGAGCTCTGATTATCTTTTGATTATTTTCAGTCATTTTAACGCACGTATTTTAATTTAAAATTTCGAAATAATTATAGTTATAGTAAGTTATTTTCCATTAGTTTAGAATATTTTTTATATAATGATAAAAATTTGACAAAATTCCATATTTAATTACTTATTAAATAGTTTTTTAAATATTGAGCGGTGTATGAATCATTATCTTTAATGATTTCTTCAGGAGTTCCTATTGCAACAATTTTTCCTCCTTTTTCTCCACCCTCCGGTCCGAGATCGATGATATAATCAACTGATTTTATAATGTCCATGTTATGCTCAATAATAATCACAGTATTACCTTTATCTACCAATTTTTGAAGGACTTTAAGTAAGAAATTAATATCATAGGATGATAATCCTGTTGTAGGTTCATCTAAAATATATAGAGTATTTCCTGTACTTGTCTTTCTTAATTCTCTTGCAATCTTTAAACGTTGTGACTCTCCTCCACTTAGAGTGGTTGATGATTGGCCTAACTCTAAATAACCAAGTCCAACATCTACCACTGTTTTTATAGTTCTTTTTAAATTAGGGAAGCTATCAAAAAATTCTAATGCTTGATGAAAAGTCATTTTCAATATATCGTATATTGATTTACCTCGATATTTAATCTCTAATGTTTCAGTATTATATCTTTTCCCTTTACATAGATCACATTTTATATACACATCAGGTAAGAAATACATTTCTTTTAAAATGAATCCAGTACCTTTACATTTCTTACAGTGTCCTGGTGTAGTGTTAAAACTAAATCTTCCTTTTTTAAAACCTCTTTGTCTTGATTCAGGTAATCCTGAAAAAATTTCTCTAATATAATCTAATGCCTTAGTATAGGTTGCAGGAACTGAACGAGGAGTTCTTCCTATAGGGGATTGATCAATGTTTATAATTTTATCTATTTTTTCATAACCTAATATTTTACTAAATTTGCCTTCTCTTATTGTTGAACTCCGTTTATTTATTAAATTATGAAGTCCATTATGTAAACAATCGATTATCAGACTAGTTTTTCCTGCTCCTGAAACTCCTGTGATGCAAGTAAAAATACCTAACGGAATTTTAACATCTATGGATTTTAAATTATTTTCTTCTGCCCCTTTTATTTCAATAAACTCTCCATTTATTTTACGTCTGTTTTTTGGTGTTTCAATTTTCTTTTTTCCAGACAAATAATCTCCAGTTAAAGACCCTGATTTAAGAATTGTGTCTAAAGATCCTTCAGCTACGACTTCTCCACCTTTTTCTCCAGCTAAAGGGCCTAAATCGATTATATGATCAGCATTACGCATGATTGCGTCATCATGCTCTACCACTATAACTGTATTACCTAAATCTCTTAGCTTTTTGAGCATATTTATAAGACGATTAATATCTCTTTGATGTAAACCAATACTTGGTTCATCTAAAACGTATAATACTCCAACAAGACTAGAACCTAATTGTGTTGCTAATCTAATGCGTTCTGCTTCTCCTACAGATAGTGTATCTGAACGACGGTTTAAAGAGATATAATCTAAACCAACATTTTCAAGAAATGATAATCTATCTAATATTTCCTTTAATACCTCTTTGACAATTACTTTTTGAGTGTCATCCAGTACTAAATCCTTAAAAAATGTTAGAGATTCCTTGACTGGTAATGCGGTTAATTCAGCGATATTCAGATTGTTTATTGTCACCGCCAAACTTTCTGGTTTTAGTCTGCTTCCCTTACATTGAGGACAATCAATACGGTTCATAAAACTCTCATATTCTGATCGAGCCCACTCTGATCGTGTTTCCATATATCTTCTATGTAAAATGGGAATTATTCCTTCAAATGATCTTTTTACTTGCCATGAAGATTTATATCCTCCATTATTATTTCCATAACCATTATTTTCGCTTTTAAACTGAAATTCGATGGATTCTCCATTTGAACCATATAATATTTTACTCAATTTATCAGGATTTATATCTTTAATTGCAGTTTTATTAGTATCAAATCCATAATGCTTTGCGACCTGAACAATGGTTTGCCAGGAATAGCCATTCGAGGAACCAAATCCAGGAATTTCTCGAATCGGTGTTTCTTCGATTGTGTTATCTAAATCATTTCCTAATAATAATCCATAATCAAATTCCATCACAGTACCTAGACCACTACAATACTTACAGCTTCCATGTGGTATATTAAATGAAAACATCTTATGATCTATTGGAGGAAATGATAACTCACAATCAATGCACGCTAAATGTTCTGAATAAACTTGTTCCTTTTCTCCGACAACTTCAATAATTATTAACCCTTCTGTTAAATTTAAAGCTGTTTCAATAGAATCTGCTAACCTTGTTTTAATATCATCTCGCATTACTAAACGATCGATTATCACATTAATGTTATGTTTAACATTTTTTTCCATTGAAATGTCTTCATCTAGAGTATATTGAATTCCATCAATCTCAACTCTTAGATATCCTTGTTTCTTCAAATCTTGTAATAATTCTTTATATTCTCCTTTTCTATCTCTAATAACTGGAGATTTTATTATGAATTTCTGATTTTGTTTAATAGAAGTTAATATTTGTTGAATTATTTGCTGAGGAGTCTGAGGTTTTATCTCTTTACCACAATTAGGACAGTGTGGAATTCCAACATTTGCAAATAGTAGCCTATAATAATCATATATTTCAGTCACGGTACCAACCGTACTTCTAGGATTTTTCGATAATGGTTTCTGCTCAATTGCTATTGCTGGGGAGAGTCCTTCTATTGAATCTACATCTGGTTTATCCATTTCTCCTAAAAACTGTCTAGCATAACTTGAAAGTGATTCTAGAAATCTCCGCTGTCCTTCAGCATAAAGTGTATCCATAGCTAAGCTACTTTTTCCACTCCCGCTTATCCCTGTAATAACAACAAGTTTATTTCGAGGAATAATAACATCTATGTTTTTAAGATTGTTCTGCCTTGCTCCTTTAATAATTATAGAATTTAAACTCATTTTTGTAACTAAATTTTATAATCATGCATAAAACAAAAATTTCATGACTTTATTTTATAATCCTCAAATTTTGTATTTTTGCTCCTAAGGGGTGTTGATTTACTAATTATGAGTAATAAAGAATGAATCTTCCTCAAGGATCCTAAAAATATGATATTAATAATTAGTAATAAATAATTCAATCTAGTTAAGATATATATTAAATGTAAAGAAGAAATAAATAAAAATGCGAGAGAAGAGATTTATAGCAGAACATCGGGGTGGATCTCTAAAAAAAGAACAGCACATACAATTAATGAAATGGGGATGTAATTGTGCAGAACATGTATTATCACTCTACGGAAAAGAAATTGATAGAAGGCTAAAAAATGCTCTCTTTATAGCAAAAGAATGGATAAAAGGTGATGCTACGGTAGGTGAGACAAGAGATGCATCAATCGAAGCACATGCAGTGGCAAGAGAATTATCTAATCCAATTTCAATAGCAGTAGCACGCTCCGTTGGACATGCTGTTGCAGTGGCTCATATGGCTGATCACTCGTTAGGGGCAGCGATTTATGCTTTAAAGGCTGTTAAAAGTGCAGGAAAATCTATAGATTTCGAAAGAAATTGGCAGAATAGACAGTTACCCACTGAAATTAAGAATCTAGTACTAACTGCTAGGATGAAGAAAGAGAAGGCTTTAAAAATATAAGTGTAAGTTTAAGCATCAAGTTTTTATTTTCATATCTTCTTTAATTTCCTTAATCTTGTCTCTTAAATAAGCAGCATCTTCAAATCTTAACTCTTTAGCCGCTAAAAACATCTTATCTTCTAGATATGATATAACAATATCAAAATCACCTTCTTTCTCCAATTCTTTTATTTTATCTTTAACACTTTGTTTTAACTTTTTGACCTCTCTGTCTTTAAATTCTTGTTCCTCTGAAAGTGACTTTAATATATTCTTTTGAATAGTTTGAGGAGTAATATTATTTTCTTCATTAAATTTAATTTGTTTTTTCCTTCTTCTATTTGTCTCATTAATAGCCGCTCTCATGGCAGGGGAAATCCTATCTGCATATAAGATTGCTTTTCCATCAACATTTCTTGAAGCTCTACCTATTGTTTGGATTAATGAACGAGTATCTCTTAGAAATCCAAGCTTATCCGCATCCAAAATAGCAACTAACTGAACTTCTGGTAAATCCAATCCTTCTCTCAAAAGATTTATTCCAACTAGCACATCGAATGTTCCATCCCTTAATTGACGTAATATTTCAAATCTTTCCACCGTATCGACTTCTGAATGTAAATAAGTTATCTTTAATCCTATTTCATTATAATATTCAGCGATATCTTCAGCCATTCTTTTTGTTAAAGTGGTAATGAGTGTTCTACCTTTATTTTTAATAACATTTCTAATTTCTCCTAATAAATCATCTATTTGATTTTTAGCTGGTCTTATTTCTACTACTGGATCAACTAACCCAGTTGGTCTTATAATTTGTTCTGCAGAAATACCGCCACTTTTTTCCAATTCGTAATCTCCTGGAGTTGCACTCATAAAAATAATACGATTTATTTTACTCTCCCACTCTTCAAAGGTTAAAGGTCTGTTATCATAAGCACTAGGTAATCTCCAACCAAAATCTACAAGATTTTTTTTCCTAGATTGATCCCCTCCAATCATACCATGGATCTGTGGTATGGTTATATGAGACTCATCAACGACTATCAAGAAATCCTCTGGAAAATAATCCACTAATGTCATAGGGGGACTTCCTGGAGGTCTCCCATCCAAAGGTCTGGAATAATTTTCTATTCCTTTACACCACCCCATTTCTTTCATCATTTCTAAATCATATTTCACTCGTCTTTCAATTCTTTGAGCCTCAGCATACATCTTCTTCTTTTTAAAAAATTGAATCTGTTCCTCTAATTCATCTCGTATATATTCAAGTGCTTTGATTTTATTTTCTTCAGGAATTATAAAATGAGTAGCAGGAAATATTCTGTAATTTGATACTCTTTTTATTGGATTATTTGTTAACGGATGGATTTCTGTAATTGATTCAATTTCATCTCCAAATAGTGATATTCTAACACCATTATTTAGATAAGCAGGATAAATATCAATAATATCTCCTTTTACTCGCACAATTCCAGGTTTAAATTCAATATCATTTCGCTCATAATTCATATTCATAAGATTTTTTAAAATTTCGGATCTCTTTATAACCATACCATCTTCTAAATAAAGAGCTATTTTTTCCCAGAGATCCGGATTACCTAAACCATAAATACATGAAACTGTTGCAACAACTATTACATCTCTTCTTGTTCTTACAGCATGGGCTGCAGCTAGTCTTAGACGCTCAATCTCTTCATTTACGCTGAAATCTTTTTCAATATATAAGCCTGAAATAGGCATAAATGCCTCAGGTTGATAGTAATCATAATAAGATACGAAATAATGAACTGCATTATCTGGAAATAACTCCTTTAACTCGTTATACAGTTGAGCAGCTAAAGTCTTATTCGGTGCCATTAATAAGGTAGGTTTTTGAATTTCTTGGATAATATTGGCAATTGAAAAAGTTTTACCTGTTCCTGTAGCTCCCAATAGTGTTTGGAATTTTTTACCATTTTTTAGATTATTAGCAAGCTTGGAAATGGCTGATGGTTGGTCACCTGATGGTTTAAAACTAGTTTGAATTTTAAAGTAGACACTCATGTGAATTAAATAAATTAATCTTTTACATTTTTAGTATTTATTTTAAAACAATATATAAGAGATAAGTCTATAGATATTCTAATTAACCATATCTTAAGATTTTTACTATAATAAGACTAAAAAAAGGATAGATTATTATGATATTATTAAATTACAATTTCTTGGTGTATATCTTGAGCCCCTTCAACTGTACGAGCCAGAATTTCTAAAATGTAATCTATTTCTATAGAGCCTAATTTTAACTCAACAGTAGCCATACTTATGGTTAACTGTACAGATTCTTCTGCTGCAATTTGATAATCATCATCAGAGGTAAATTCGTTTATAGAAAAGTAAGTATTATTGATATATATAGCATCAAAAGTAACATTCCATTGACCAAGATTCTCGATTAGAATCGTTATATTCCCAGAATCAACAGCTGAAGTTCCCCCATCATTAATCTCTATATCATAGTAATATGAATCTACAAGAGCATTCAGAGTTTGTATTGCTTCTGCAGATCCTGTCGTAGTGACCCTGACAATACATTCGTCTGATTCATTTATTTTTAAGTTAGGAATGTCAAACTTTACTATAGCACATTCTTGCATTCCCAATGAAGCATTTCCATAAATATATTCTACATTATCAACTAGAGTATCATTAACATAAATATTTTCAAGGGTTATAGCTTCATTTCCAGTGTTTTTGATTAGTATTTGACCAGTCTCGTTTGCATAAATGACAGATGATGTAAATCCTTGAACTTTATCTAAAACTCTTACATTAGCTTCATCTTTTATGGTATGAATATATCCTACATCAGAAGCGACAGTCGTCCCAAAGCTACCAGTTACACACACTAAGATTTCTTCATTTATTTCTCCGGAAACATAATCTGTGGCATCAATAATGATGTAATCTTCTTGATTCACTTCTAAATTTAAATTTCCGCTTTGTGTATAGAAATCGTCATATTCTACTTCAGTTAAAGATTCAGTTAGATAGACTGAATCCAATCCAAATATTATGTCACCTGTATTTTTTACCTTAATCTTCAAGGTTGTAGTTCCGTTATCATAAGTAAAACCATATGATGAAGCTAAATCTATTGGAATATGATTTCTGTAATTTCCATTCAGTGTTATTAATACTTCGGGTGATACAATCCGATCCTTGCTTAAAATTGAAAGGGAATAATTTTCAATATTTGATGTGAATAGGACTTCATCATAAATATTGTTCGGAGTAGCTACACCTATTTTGTTATAATTTCTAATAGGATAGAAATTTGTATTGACGTTTTTTATTATAATATTAGCCTTATCTGTTGGTTCAAGGATTGGGGATCCACTGGTATACTCTATAGACGCACCATTAAATTGATTATCAACTGTATCATTATTTGCATAAAATCTATCTAAAACAACAATTGAATTACCTAAATTTTCCACTTCAAGATATATATCAGCTGCGGAAGAATTTTTTTGAATAACTATACTTTTTTCTCTGTTGATTCTTATCTCTCCTTGTTCTGTTTCTTTAACAAAGAAATTGTTAGTACCATTCATAAATGTATAAGGTCTATTATATAAACCTACTGATTGAGCTGTTACATTTATTGCTACTACATCATCCTTTTGGAAATTTGCATCAGTAGTATCTACCCATACCAATTGTTCTGTTCCTTGTTCAATAGTTGTATTTCCCATAACAAAATCGTAATTTTGTCTATTAATTTCTACTTTTTGAATATCTAAATCCTTAGTTCCAGTATTTTTTATCTTAAATGTGGCATATCCCCTATCTGTAACTTCAGGGTTTTGTATTGTAAAACTTGAGTCTAAAATTGTATAATCCACTCTATATAATTTCACTAATCTATTAAGCGACCAATATTCAGGAATAAAAAGATCTGAATCATATAAGCCACCATCAGGGATATGATCTTTCCATACATTCCCATCATCGTCATACCTACTATTAATTGATCGATAATAATTATCTTCCAATTGATTTAAATCGCCCGACTCAGTAGGCTCCCCAGCAAATAATAATTTAATCAATTGAGTTTGAAACCATTTAGCTTCTACATATCCAGATGTTTCATTTACATATGTTCCATAATCAAAGACAGCATCATCAGCCCAATTATCTTCTTCCATACCAATGTTTTTATAATATTCATATTGATCATTACATATTTGTAACATCCATGTCCATTTACCTTCATCACCACCTAAACCTGAAAATAGAAAGCCCCAATATACCAAGACATAATCCGCTCCTAATCTACGTAATGCTTTAGCACTGTAAAGCTCATTAGTTTGCATAAACATCATTCCCACTAAACCTATTTTTCTTGGATTTTTCGTGGCATTATCGTTTACGGTTGTCACATTTCCGATTGGAGTAAGCCAATAACCATAATCCCACCAAGAAACCACAACATCAGTTCCTTGCAGATTATTTCTCATCCAAGTTAAACTTTCTTCCCAATCATGAAGAATTCCGCCAGGAACTATCTGAGCATATGACATTTGTTCAATAGCAATATTGGAAGTGTGAGAGACTTGAGCATAAAGTAAAACACCAATGAGAAGATAGACTATTAGAACTTCGGAATTGCCTAAAGTTCCTTTTACCTGCCTTCTCCTTTTTCTACTTACACCAACCTTTCTTTCTCCGATAAAATTAGCAAAAATTTTTAAAATACTAGCTAATCCATAAGCTCCTGCGAGTGATGCAGCAGGAGCAAAAACTAGAATAATACGAATCATGCTTCCTGTGAAATAATACATTAGAATCACAAACGCAATAACAAAAATGTCTGCTCCATTTAGTCTTTTAAAACAGAAATATATTCCTAAAGGTACGAGAAGTAGAGGAATTAATGTATTATAATAGAAGACACTCCACGCACTTGGCAATTGTTCAGCTACAGAGGCAACTATACTTACGTCTTCACGAACTAATGGATTAAGAATTGTCCAAAATCTAGATCCAAATCCAAAAGGTAATATATCAGGAGCAACCCAGAGGATGATAGCAACGATAAGAATAACTGGGATTGCACCCCATTTTATCAAGTTTATTAACCTATTGTAAAAGTTGGGAATTTCATTTTTCTTTTTAAAGAGAATATGAAAAAAGATTAACACAATAGTGAGAATAAAAATTCCACCAATATCTAGACTTGAGAATAATGAATTATGATCAAAAGTAACATAAAAAGAAAATATCAGTAGTCCAGTTCCTTGGACTCCTGCATAAGCCATAAGAATATTTTCATTATATTTATTCAAAAAGATTAACACAATACAGATTATAGGTATGAGAAAATATACGAATTGATAACCACCCCAACTCAAAGATAAGTAGCCTAAGAAGATTCCTCCGATCAAGGAGTGCGAAAATTTTCCAGTTCTTAAAGTTTTTAAAAAGAATAAGAAGATCATCAAGATGGCAAATACACCAACAGTTTCATTATCAAAAAATCCTGCTGTAGTTCTCTGCAAATAACCAGGATTAAAAGCCAAAAAGAAGGCAGCTAATAAACCAGTTGCCCGATTAAATACTTCTTTTCCAAGAAAATACATTACTAGCACTGTGATACCTCCCATAAATGCAGGAAAGTAGAAACAAATATCATATAATGAAACAGGGAATCCAAAAAACGTAAATATCTTATGAATTATTACTACAGTGAAAGTTAATCCTGGTCGTAGTGCTCCTCTATAAATACCATCAGGAGCCCAACTTTTTGGATCAACCCAATTAAAATATTCATAAAGTGTGTGAGTATCAAGATATTCAGCATTATACCATTGAATCCATGGATCAAATGCTTTTATTACTGTTAATCCTCTTATTAATGGGCTTAATCGAATTATAATAGCTAAAATTACTACCAAAAAGATTGCCAAGAAAAATAAAATATTTTGTGTTTTAATAGAAATGGAGGTTCTAAGACGATCACGAAAATTCCGGAGTGAATTAGCAATCTTTACCATAATTTATCATAAAAAAGTTTATAACAAACTTATATAATAACCATAATTAAATTTTGAATATAAAAAAAATCCTTAAGATTAAAATGTTTTTCTTTAATCCAACATTTTGTAAATTTCAAAATAT
>JBHLNK010000164.1:0-3269 GCA_048941625.1 Promethearchaeota archaeon
CTTTTCTTTACTTTATCCATATTATATCTACTTCCATATATCGCAATTGTTTAAAGCCAGCATTACATATTCTTTTCGAAACAACTTTTCAAATCATCCATTTGTATTGCTAATGAAATATCTCCTCTCGTTTTTTCAATTATACTTCTAGCAATGTCTACTTTACGTCGTAGATCTTGGGTTACTGCAGATGGGTAATCTATAGCAAATAAATAAGTATAAATTTCGTCCATTTTTTCCAAAATTTCGTTTAAATCTTCAACTTGGGAATTTCTAATGTTATCCAATGCAAATCTACGTAATTCACCAATTACATCTGATAAACCTAGAACAAAATTTAAAGGATGAACGTTTAAATCAAAAGGGGTTGGAGTATTAGTTTTTGAGATAATTGAATAAAATACTATCGATTCAGTATATTCTTGCTCAGGAGTTTTTAGGTATTTAAAAAAAACACCAGGATTTTTATTAACTAAATTTACCAAACTCAAATGATTAATTTTGATATTATTAATTTTTTCTTGAAACTTATTAAATTCTTTTCTATGAATATTTTTTATTGCAATACTACAATCTCTAATTATCTTACGAGATAATTTCAATATTTCTTCTCTATCTTGATATAATATCTCAAATGTCTCTGATATTTCTGAGATAGCTTTTTTAAGATTCATCATACCAGAACTAAATTTTAGTAATAATTAATTTGAATTTTGAATATAATTATATATCAAAATTTTGTAAAATATTTAGAATTTATTATAAGGTATTACTCAATAAACTAAAAAATCGATTTATCATGAAAATCTTATTAATTCATTCAGAAAATGTGGAAGTAATTAAGAATAAAGAAGCCACAAGCAACCCACAAGAATTTGCTGATGATTTTATAAAAATGGAAGGCTTAATCCTTGTATGTTTTGTTTCTGTTGAAGATCAAGATACTTATGACACTAATTTGATTGCTAAACAAGGTGCTGATGAAATAGAGGCAGCTATCTTACAAATCACAGGTTTTCCAGAAAATATCAGAGAAAAAAATGAGGAAATAAGAGAATTTAATAGAAAACTTAAAAAAAGTGAAAAAAAAGGAAAACCAAGAAAGATATTAGAACTTATAAAGGATCGTGATATGTATCACGTTGATAAAGTACTAGTTTATCCTTGGGCACATCTAAGTAAATTCCTTAGTAAGGAGGCAAATGCTATGGAAGTCTGTCCAAAAATAGTTGAGAATTTAAAAGAGAAAGGGATAGATTCAAAATTTTCCCCCTTTGGATGGTATAAATCATTTAAAATAAATTGTATAGGTCATGAGTTAGCTGAAATGTATAGAGATGTTAAGTTAGCTATTAAACCAGAGGAACAAGTGAAAAATTCTATATTCAAGGTAATTACAACTTCTGGAAAAGAGATTGAATTAGATTTTGATGAAAATCAAAAGTTATTGCCACCAAAAGAGATTAGAGAAGAAGATTTTCATATATTTTTAAAATCTGAATTAGGATCAAGATTAATTGAAAAAGTAGTAGAACCAGCTCATTTAAAAGTGATTAAGGAATTTGAATTAATAGATTTTGATCCTAATACTGATGCGGGGAATTTTAGATGGTATACAAAAGGAATAATCATGAAAAATCTTATTAAAAATTTTATCGAAAATAGATTAATAGATTATGGGGCAATTCTTATTGATACTCCTGTAATGTATACCGTAAAGAATAAAAAATTAACTGCTCAAACTGCTAGATTTCCAGCGAGGAGTTATTGGGTCGAATCTGGAAGTGATAGATATCTCTTAAGATATGCTAGTGATTTCCTTTTATTCGATTTATTTTCTCAAATGAATTTAAAACCACATTATTTTCCCTTACGAGCCTATGAATATGAACAGTATGCGTTTAGACGAGAATTAGAAGGGGAATTAAGCGGTTTAAGAAGATTACGCGCGTTTATAATGCCAGATATGCATACAATGTGTAAGGATGTAGAATCATCTATTGATGAGTTTAAGAAGCAATATGAATTAATTAAAAGCTTGGAAAGAGACTTAGGGATAAAAACTTATGTAATATTTAGAGTTACGCAGGAATTTTATAGAGAAAATAAGGGGTGGATAATTGATTTAATCAAATCAGAAAAAAAACCTGCATTATTGGAACTTTGGGAAGATAGATATTATTATTATATCCTTAAATTTGAAAGAAATGTTCTTTCTGCTCAAGGTAAAAGTGCTACATTAGCAACTAATCAGATAGATGTAGAGAGCTCATTAGAATTTATGGTGGACAATGATGGAGTTAAAAGGCAGAAATATAATATTTCTTTTATAGACACTGATGGTCAGTTAAAGCATCCAATAATTCTTCATAACTCTCCAACTGGTGCTATCGAAAGAGTTTTATGGGGTTTAATAGAATCTGCTATTCGAAACAAAGATAAAGTTATTCCAGGATTTAAAACTTGGTTATCTCCAATACAAGTACGTATTATAACTGTGAGCGATGAGCAAAACAACTATGGTGAAAAATTGCTTAAAATAATAAATGGGGAAGATTTTAGAGCTGATTTTGATGATCGAGAAGAAACTATGGGAAAAAAAATTAGACAATCTGAAATTGAGTGGATACCATATACAATAATTATTGGGAAAAAAGAACAACAAAATCAAACAATTTCTATTAGAAAAAGATTGATTGGTGAACCATTTGGTCCAAAAAAGCAAACTTCTGAACAATTAAATGATGTTAAGTTAGATAAACTCTTAGAAATGCTAGAAGACGATACAAGAAATTTTCCAAAATATAAATTACCAATACCATTTAGAAAATTCAGTACGAGAATTTATTTCCGAAAATAAATACTTATTTCATTTTAAATGACAATTAAAGCGATTGTATTTGATTTAGGAGGAGTAGTAGTAGACTTAGATTTCTCTAATTTTTATAACAGGATAATCACTCAGTCACCATTAAATAAACCTCAAACACCAATAATGTTAGAATTTTTTAGACAATCAGATATTTACCATCAAGGAAATATGTCTGATGATGAATTTTATCACCTAGCATGTGATCTTCTTCAAGTTTGTATGTTAAGCCAGTCTGAGTTTTTTGATGCTTTTAATTCTATTATATCTGGATATAATCCTGAAGTAGTAGATATAATAAAAAAAATTCGAGAAAAAAATCGATATAAACTTTTAGCTTTATCAAATGTAAACGCTAGTCATTGGGATTATGCCTTAAGCAAAAAATGGGAATTTATAA
>JBHLNK010000091.1:0-13338 GCA_048941625.1 Promethearchaeota archaeon
AATTACTAATAAAATAATGCAAACTATAGCAATAAGATGAATTTTGGATCTTCTCAAAATTACCCCTAATATAAAATAATCATTTTAATATAAAATATTAAATCTTCATATTATTAAGATTAATTTAAATTGATCTGGTGGAATTATGTTACATTAAATTATAATAAGGACGTTTTATTTGATATATATAATCCAAACTCCAATAGGATTAAAAATTTTATTATTATATTTTCTAAATAAGAACTATTTCAAGTTTAAGTATATTTTTAACTTTGGTTTATTCTAAATTGAAATTCAGAAGCTTAATCAGCATTTTGCTTAATTTTGAATTCAAATTTTTCTCAAATCGGTAAATATAAAAAAAAAGGATTTAGATTAAATAATATTAAAAACCAAATGAACTTAGATTAGATAAGTCCTTTTATTGTAATTTATAGTATTTAGGACCAATCCAAGAAGTAAAATAGACATAAATAATAATTGTATAAAATTAAAACTAAATATGTCTAATATTTTGCTATCAGTAACTTTTTTATCCTCAGAACTAATATCTGTCATAAATGGGGTTATAATAATTCCACCTCCATCATCAGCCTCGCTTATGCATATAACTTTGCAATTTGACCAACTAGACCATGCACCATAAATATCTTGTGCCCTAACCTTTACACTATAGGGTATTCCACAGTCAGCAGCGCCAACAGTCCATTTATGAGTCTTACTTACAGTAGTCCCTGAACTGACCCACCCTGAAGTCCAAGTACTTCCATCTCCCCAATCCACTTGATACCTAATATTATGACCCTCAGGATCTGTAGTCCTAAAAGAAAACGTATAATAATTTTCCACTTCTCCTTCACTAGGTCCTGTTGGAGTATTAGGTTTATTTGGAGCAGAATTAATGACATTAATTTGAATTGATTTAGACTTACAATATCCATGAATGTTCTCAACAGTTATAGTGAGTGTCTTTATGCCAGGAGTATTATATATATGGTATCCAGATACTAAGGTACCAGATTGTACCCAACTTGAGGTATAACTAGTTCCATCACCCCAGTCAAATATATAACGTATGTTTTGAGATAATGGATCTGAACTAGTGGCAGTATAAGGATAATTTTGTCCAATATTAGGTGACAGTGTACCAGATATTTCAGGAGTACTTGGTATTGGTGCTTTTATTAGTATTGATTTTGAATTGGACCAATCTGACCATAGTCCATACTCATCTTTAACTTTTACTTTAATATTATAGTATGTACCAGATTCAGTCCCGTCTGCCCATTTATGAGAACAAATAAGAGCATTACCTGAAGTTAACCAATTAGAAGTAAAATAAGTTCCATCTCCCCAATCAACAAAGTATTGAATGTCATGATTTTCTGGATCAACAGTCCAGAAAGTAAATTCATATTCATATACCGTCCAACCATTATCCATTCCCGTAGGAGTATTTGGTTTAAGAGGTGCTGAATTTATGACTTCAATTGTTTTTAAATTGTTCTTCATTGCTCCATAAGAAGTTTCAACTCTTACCTCGAGAAAATATAATGTTTGTTCATAAAATGTATATGTTTTACTTACTGTTACATCTGAATTCAACCAATTTGATGTCCATTCAGAAATAGGATCTGGATTTATATATTGTTGACCATCATATTCCTCTGTTTTAAATAATGTCAGTTTGTATCTAACTTGACAGGAAATTGGTGTATCTACAGATGCTATAAATGTTGCGCTCTTTCCAATTCCTACTGATTCAGGTCCATCAATATTCGGTTCAGGTACTCCATATACATCAACTATAAATTTTCTAATATTACTGTAAAATTCACCATCATATGTCTTTACTTCAATTGTATATTGTCCCTCAATTGACCATTCCTTAAATAGTGTATAAGCTGTTCCAGTTTTCATATACTCTGAGTTACTATAAGTTCCATCACCCCAATCAATGAAATATTTAATATCGTCCCAATCTGGATCCTCACCAGTAAAACTATAGCATTTTGGAGTATTTATACATGTTTCTGAGGGTCCTGAGACAGAAGGCTTAAGTGGTTGATAATTAAAAGTTGTATACTCTCCATCCCCAAATGTTACAGAAAAACTATATAGATAACCAGAGTTTAGATCAATTCCATCCCATTGGATTAAATCTTTATGTCCTTGGATAAGTCCTCCTAAAGCGGACCAATCAACTGAAGCTTCACAATCAATATGTACAAAACCTCTTAGGAGGTTAACAAGTAACTCATTATCATCAAAAAAGTATGTTAAATTTATAAGATTATATCCCGCTTCAAAGTTAAATTTAAAATTGAATGATCCTGAAGCTAACTTAAATCTGAACAAGAATGGAACATAAAACTCAATAGTTACACCTAAAGATAACTCTAATTTAGCTTGATATAGTGTATAAAGATACGCACTAATGCTTTCTAATTGCCAACCTTCTCCGTCATTAGCGATCAATGAAGAATTTTTTCCGTTTACCATTAATTTCAATCCTGCTTCAGCTGCAAGAGCGAAATTTAGATCTCCTTCAATGTCTAACTTAATTCCTGGTAAAATGTAAATATTATTTACCAAATTTTTAAGTTCTAATAGGTTATTTATATTTCTTTTGGTACTTTCGACCTTATCTTTTCCGAAAGCGCTTGTGAATTCATCACTTAGAAGGTTATCCATTATAAGATCAGCAAGTCCTTTATCGAAAGCTATTCTGATTGCACCTCCTCCTTCTAAGCTTTCAACAATAAATATTCGATTGTTTGTAAAAATGTCTCCATCAGGATCTATAACTCTAATTGTCCCTCCAACACGGAAAACAGCTTTTAGAAAAGGAGCTTCTGGAATAAAGGCAAAAGCAAAAAAAGTTCCTTGTCTATTACCTTCAGGACCTGAAACTACATCTATAGTGACCTCACAAGGTGCAGAGTAGACTAAATCAATATCTATTCCAAAAGATACAACTTCAAAATCAAATTTGGCCTTATAATTCTTAGACGATCCAATTTCTCCACCGCCTAAAAAAGTTTCTTTCAAAAAATCAACAGCAGCTTCTTTGATTTTAGAAAAAAATGCATCAAATATTCCTTCTTCGCTATATGGTTCACGTTCAAGAGTAATATCCTTTCTATATAATCCTGGAGTCGCTGATATGATGAATTCTTCTTGCGTATAATAAACCATACTCACTCTTACAAGAAATGACTCGTCTGGATATGGTTCTACTGGAATAAAATAACTTCCATGCTTATTAGTTGTCCCATTTATAAGTGTTTCACCTGTACTTTGTAATATTACTTCAATTAACGCACCTTCAAGATCTTTCATTGAGTTATCATCATCTAAACCTTTCACTTGACCATAAAGTGTAACAAATGAAAGATCTATTAATTTCATTTCAATGTATTTGTATCGATTAATATTTAATATTATAGCTGTTTCATATTCAGTATAACCTGATTTTTCAGCTTTGATATAATATTTAACTACTGTATTTGTAATTTCTATATCTCCTGGATTTAACATATTAGTGCTTAAATGAAAGAAACCATAACTATTTGTACTTGATTCCAATATTAATGTCTTTACAACATCAGGATTTAAATAGTCATCAATTATAGTAATCGTCTCAGAATATAATTTTATTGAGGCGCCTATTAGTTTTTGACCATTATTATAATCCTTTACACATCCTTCAATTACAAATTCATCTCCTGATGTCTTGTTTAATAAAGCATCAATACGTACCAAAATTTCATTTGGGTAAGTAGTTTCTTCTATTAACGGACCATCATCTTCTGTGAATTCATATTCACTTTCAGAAGGATCAGGGATAAAAACAGTTACTCGAAAGGCATCATATCCAGATCTAAATACTTCAATTGTGAAATCTTGAGGAACTTCAGTGGATATAATTAACGAATAGTTTCCATTGCCATCTGTTTTTGTCAAGAAAGGAGTTCCTAAATCATTTGGAATGATTGTTACATCACAGTCGGTAAGTTCATATCCAAATTCATTCTTGACCATTCCATGGAAAATTACAGACTTTAGTGTAGCAGTTTTAATTGGAGGTAAATGATTAGATCTATTATGATCTCCCAATAAATCTGTAATAATTAGTGTATTTACTCCTATAGTAAAAATTAGTAAGATTGTTATAAAAATGTGTTTTCTATTCAATTTCATCAATTTTTTTTGTAATTTATTATTGTTTTTAATTAAAATTTTTATTGAGTTTTAGTAGCTAAAAGCTCAATTTAAATCAATATGGTAAGTTAGTATCACATTAGACTCTTTATTATTTTAAAGGAATATCTAAATCATTGTTAGATTAACTAAGATCGATTTAAATCTCCAAGATTAAAAACTGGTTTACAAATTATAATTACACATCAAAAATGTCTTAAATTAGTTAGATATAATATGATTATGTCATTTTAAATATCAGTTAATCAAGGTTAAAATCAAATAAACACATTCAAATTGAATTAAGATCATTTTAATATAATTTCACTCAATTTTCAATTTAAATACATTTGGTAAAAGATTATCATATAAGAATCCCGTGGACTTTCAATATTTTAAAATATGAATCCTTTTTTTAAAATAGGTTTTTAGCTAGGTGATTCTATAAATGGAATTGTCCATTTTAACTCAATATATCCTTCAATAATTTAAACCTATTGAGTATATCTTTTGAATCTCTTCCAAAAAATATTATCATCAGTTCTTATCCAAGTAGCCCTTAATCCAAATAATATCTAGAAGCTCTCTACTTTGCTCAATAGTTTCTTTAATTAATCATCGTATAGTTAAAAATTCTACATCTATTACAAATTTTGGTTGATCTTCTCGAATTTTCTGTTTTACATACAATTTTGTTTTTTCTTTAATGATATTTTCCAATTTGGCTTATATTTCAAATTGATTATGAAATTAACAAAATTTTCATACTTTTTTGCTTTAAGTATCAATCTTACAATATGATATTTTACTCCAAAATTAACTTTGTCAGACATTTTCGGATATCCGTTAACAATTGTAACTCTACCCTAAATATCAGCAATTAATTTTTACTTTTAAGGCATTTGGACATATTTTGCGACATATATTACATCTTTTTAGAGTATAGCCTTTTTCTGTTTTGATAATTGAATGTTGTCTACATGCTTTTTGGTTAACTGTAATTCCATCTAATGCTTCTTGAGGACAAGAATCAAGACAAATTTGACAATCTGTTATACATCCTTCATATTTTGCTAAAGAATCTCCCTCTAAATCAACATTTACCAATACTGCTCCAAGTTGTATCATATTCCCATATTTTTCATTTATTAACAATGTATTTTTTCCTAAAACACCCAACCCCGCAAGATAACCTGCATGTCTTAATGATAGAATAGCTCTACCATATGATCTTTCAGGTTCCCAATGTTCATAGGGATCATCAGATGGAATAGGCACGCAACCTATGTCTAAATCCTCAAGCATTCTCACAATTTTTATTGATAACATATCTACTTCATTAATAGCTACAGAACCAAAATGAGAATAAGGAACTAAATTATTCGCAGAAATGGATGTCACAGGAACTTTAATAGCAAATACAATTACTGTCTTACACTCTTTATAAATATTGAGAGGGTGAAAACCCTTAGGGGCATCATTAAATCTATTAACTGGTGCAAATCCACATATATCCGCTCCTAATCCTTTAATTCTTTCTTTAATTATTTGAGAATTAATCATTATGCTCAATAGTTGATTTTTGTGTCTAATAAATATAGAGATTACCTAATCCTATTCATTAAGATATTGCATCAAGAAAAACATTTTAGATAAACAATTTATTGTAAACATTAAAAAAAAAAATTTGTTATAATTAATTGAGAACATTTTATTTTACTTAAAAGAACTATTAGAAAGTAAAAAGAAATCAAGTTAAATATTTTGCATATTATGAAAAAAGTTTTAACCATAGCAGGATCAGATTCAGGTGGGGGTGCGGGGATTCAAGCTGATTTAAAAACATTTTCTGCACTCGGAGTTTTTGGAATGAGTGCAATTACCGCACTTACAGCTCAAAATACCATAGGAGTTCAAGGAATTTTTGAAATTGATCCTGAATTTGTCGGTAAACAAATCGATTCAGTAATGAATGATATAGGAGCTGACGCTTGGAAAACAGGAATGCTTTCCAATGCAAAGATAATACAATTAGTGGCAGATCGAGCATCTTTTTATAGTATCGAACTCCTAATAGTTGATCCTGTAATGGTGGCAAAAAGCGGTGATTCCTTACTAAATTCCAAGGCTAATTCTACTCTCATCTCAAAACTAATCCCAATAGCTCATGTAATCACTCCAAATCTTCATGAAGCCCAAATTTTAACAAAAATGGAAATTAGCAATATAAATGAGGTTCAAGAATCCGCAGTTAAAATCTTTAATATGGGGGCTAAGAATGTAGTTATAAAAGGAGGTCATTTACAAGATTTTAATGAATCAATTGATATTCTTTATGATGGAAGTAAATTTATAGAATATCGTTCTCCTCGTATTGACACAGATAACACACATGGAACAGGATGCACATTTGCCTCGGGAATTGCAGCAGAGTTAGCTAAAGGAAAGGATATTAAAAGTGCAGTGCATATTGCTAAAGCATATTTGACAAACGCCATTCAAAAAGCAGATGATCTTCATATAGGTACAGGTCATGGTCCAACAGATCATTTGCAAGGAAATGTAGTAAAAGTTAATCTTGATATGGTCCGTGTAAGAGAAATCTAGATTTTATTCTTCTTAACCACTCTAATAATGTGTTCGAGTTTCCTTATTAGATCAGTAGAATTTTTACCAAATAATCTCATCATAGGTTCTTTCCCAATTGCTCCTTTATCCCAAATTATATCTGGTATTTTCCCTTTTTTTTTTACACTCTCATTTATCAGCCATTGCATTGTTGAATATTCTTTCTCTTTGACGTTTTCTGGCTGTTCCTTTCTAATTATCTCCTGTAATTGTAGTTTTGTGTCTTTTTTAATTGATTCAATTAATTTAGGTATATACTTTAAATTAATAACAAAATTAATTGAATTATCAAACTCTTTAGCAGTGAGAATCAGTCTAGCGGTATGATCAGATACTCCAAACTTAATTTCACCAGAAGCTTTTGGGAAACCATTGATAATTGTAATGCGACCCTCAATTCCGGCGATTTCACTTTTATTTTTTGCCTTAGAGAGGGAACCAGAAATATTCATTCTCACTTCTGGTACTAATTTACTAAAATCTTTGTCTTTAGAGATTACACTATATACCTCTCTAATCTGATTAATTAATATCTGTTTTTCTTCTGAAATTTGCGTCATTATATTTCTTATTACTATATTAATTTAATTATAAACAATAAATTTATTCACTATCTTTTATTCTGTCATAAGCCCACTGGGCCTTATCTTTAAGTCCTATTTTTTCATATGCGGTTCCTAATAACAGAAATCCATCTTTATAATCAAATCTTATCTTAACTAACTTAAATAAAAAATTTATAGCTAAATCGTATCGCCCTTTTAGAAGATTAGCTTTACCCAAAAGAAAAAGAACTTTAAGATTATTATCGTCGATACCCGCTTCATTATAAGATTCTAAGAGTTTATCAATTGCTTCATTGTATTTTTCCTCTTCAATTAATTTCTCAATACTTTCTATGAATTTTAAAAATACTATCTTATTTGTGACTTCTTGTACTTTTTTCAAAGATTCTTCTTTCAATTCCCTTTCAAGGGCAACTTGTTTCTCCATTTCTTTCTCATCTATATAATCTTTAAATTCATCTATTAAACTTTGATAGTATGGTTCATTACATAATGGACAATTATGAGAATGCATTAACCACTCAGCTAAACAAGTTTTATGAACAAGATGTAAATTTTCACAAGCTTTAAAAGAATCAGTATTTTCATTTATGTTTAAATGACATATTATACAAGAAGGCATTATATTCAATCCTAGAGTTATAGAAAAAATCATCCAATTGGTAATATAATAAATTAGAAATTTTTAAGAATATGTATTTCAATGCAAGACTATACTAAATGTTAAAAACACTAATTTTTATTATATGAATAAGTATTCTCTTATTCCAATATAATAAGCTAATGGTTACGAAATTTATGCCAATAAATCGAAAATTATTGTTTACTGAGCTTTTCAACCAATTTTTAGAAATCAATAAAGATGTGGAAGCCGTTATTGTAAGTGATCGACAAGGATTAGTTATTGCTGGTGAAAAGAGAAGTGATGTTGATATGGAAATTGTCTCGGTCCTTACATCTATAATAAATCCAATTATTGAACGAATTCGCGACGAATTTATGTTTAAAAAATTTGGTACAGCAAGTTTTGACACAGAGTTCTATAGATTGTTATTTATTTCCTTAGATGAAAGAAAAACGCTTAGTCTTGTATTGAATAATCTTGCTTCTGTAGATAAGGCTTCTCCTTATGCTTATCTTCTTGCCGAGAAATCAGTGCAGATTCTTAATGCAGAAGAAGGAGATAATATTCAGCTAAATGTTCCCAATTTTGAATATGAGACAGATGAAAGATCCTATAATGAAAGAGTGAAAAACCAAATCTATCAAATGAGATTAGATCAAGGAGGTTTATATCGTTTTAAATTTGTTATAATTGGAAATCATGAAGTAGGAAAGACTAGTCTTGTAAGAAGATTCGTAGAAAATAAATTTTCTCATGATTATCGAGCTACTATTGGATTAAACGTTCTATCTCATTCTATTGAATTTTTTGGAAATAATATTGTTTATAGTCTATGGGACGTTGGAGCACAGCAATATTTCAAACGGTTTCGCCAAACTTATTATTTAGGTACTCAAGCAGCTTTTATTGTCTTCGATCTAACAAATCAAGCATCTTTTGAGAGTGTAAAAGAATGGTTCAAGGAATTAGAGGATTTTATTGGAGGAAGAGAAATTCCAATAATACTGATTGGAAATAAAACTGATCTAAGAGACAATAGGGTTATTAATTATGAAGAAGGAGTGAAATTAGTCTCAGAACTCTCTAATAAACCAAATATTAAAATCTCCTATATAGAAACAAGTGCTTTAACAGGCGAAAATGTTGAGGATGCTTTTACATTAATCGCTTACCATTATATTTCCAAAAGTAAGGAAGATGAAGAAGAGCGAGTCAAGGAGGATTTACTAGAAGAATTAGGAACAATCTTAAAAGAAAGAAAAGTTATAGGTGAAAGTACTAATTCATTATTAACGTTAACTATAATTTCCGAAAACGAATTCTTTTCTCCAGGACTCCAAATCCTTTCAGAAATCAACGATTTAAATCAATGCAATAAAATTGAAGATGAAAGAGAAGAAAAATTATATGAGTTTTCAAATGGGGTAACCTTAAAGAGTTTTCTCTACCACAATTTTGATGTCTCTGACTCTGATGGTGTGTTTTGTATTTTTGATGCTCGAGATAAGGATCATATCGATCCAAAATGGAAAGATGTTGTTATTAAAATTATCAAAGATATTCAAAAGAATAAAGTGGTTTTAATTGGAATCCGGGTGTCTGATAAAAGTGATTGGTCAGCAATCATGGAAGAATTTAACGTAAACGAATTATTAGAACAAAAAATGGTTTCGTTATTATTTTTCAAATTAGGTCTTGAATATCGACTTGAAATTTACGATCAACTTAAAGTCATGTTAAACACGATTAAGTATTTATAACCCTGAATCCTCTTATGTTAATTAAAATTAGAGATTCTTAAAATTAATTATTGGCTATTAAAAATCTATAATAATAACAATTTATATAATAAATATAATATCGATAAAAAAATTCAAGGAAAGGGAGACTCTTGCCAATTCAAAAAAATAAGCTCTTTAAAGAATTGTTTAACAAATTCTTGGAAGAAAATAAAGAAATTATAGCCATTATCATATCAGATATTGAAGGTTTGATAATAGCAGGAGAAAAACGGAAAGATATTGATATGGAATTAGTTTCTGTTTTGACTTCGGTTATTAATCCGATCTTAAGTAGAATGCGTAGTGAATTTGACTTTCAAAAATTTGGGAATGCTAGTTTTGATACAGAAGATCATCGATTGATTTTTATATCTATTGATGAGGAAAGAATTTTAAGTATTGTTTTAGAAAGTTATGCTTCAGTTGAAAAAATGTCACCTTATGGTCTTTTTCTTGCTGAAAAAGCTGCTCAAGTGATTACTGCTGAAGAGGGCGATCTTATTCAAGTTACAATTCCCAACTTTGAATTTGAAGCGTCTAACGTAGAAAGGTTAAAAAATCAATTGTACCAAATGCAATTGGGCATTGGTGGGGAATATCGCTTTAAATTCATAATAATTGGAGATCATGAAGTAGGGAAAACTTCGATTATTAGAAGATTTGTGGAAAAAAGATTTACTACAGATTATAGAGCAACAATAGGTCTCAATGTTTTATCTCATGAATTTGAATTTTTTGGAAATCAAATAGGTGCCACTCTTTATGATATTGGTGCTCAGAAATTTTTTCGCCGATTTCGTAAAGTATACTATTCTGGTGCTCAAGCAGCCTTTTTAGTTTTTGATTTAACTAATCGTGAGTCATTTGATAACTTAATAAGTTGGTATGACGAACTAAAACTTTTCACTCCCGATGAGGACATACCAATAGTAATAGTTGGAAATAAAACAGATTTAAAGGAAAAACGACAAGTATTTTATCAAGAAGGAGCAAAACTGGCAAATAGTTTATCACTAAAGGAAAAAATAAAAATATCGTATATAGAAACAAGTGCATTGAATGGAAATAATGTAGAGGATGCTTTCAATTTAATTTCATATCATTATGTTATGAAAAGCAAAGAAATTGAAGAAAGTAGACGTGGTGAGATCTTACTGGAGATTATCAAGTCTATTCTTAAAAAAAAAATTGTATTTACCACGTCTTTCATAAATGAGAGTTCTAATTGGAGCCCGGCTCTGCAAATTATAACAAATATTAAACAATTAGGAGAAAAAGCATTAGTAAGAGATTACGAAGATGAACAAGTTTTTCAATATACAAACGGTATGATAATAAAACAACATGAATATACTGCTGTTGATGATATTTCCAGCTCTGATGGAGTTTTTATAATATTTGAACTTAATCCTAGTGGGCAAATAGACGCATCATGGAAAAATACCATTATCAAAATAGTAGAAAATTCTAAGGAAAATGCTGTAATTTTAATTGGTATTAGAGCCTCTGAAAGCTCGAATTGGTCAGATATAATAGAAAAATTAAATGTTGATAAACAGCAGATTAAAAAAGATATTGATCTGCTGTATTTTAGAATTGGTACTGATTTTCGTCTAGACGTATTCGATCAACTGAAAGTGATGCTTTCTGCTATTGATGATAAGTACTAATATTTTTATCCCAGTCTTTAAATAGTCCAGATTATAGAATGGGTAAAAAATGAAAACCTTTTATATTTCACAGATTCTAAATTTTAAAATTAAAAAAAATCTCAGATCTAACGGCTCAGAACCTAATCTACCGGCTTTCTTCTCAGACATCGCTATTTTGTCGATCGGATGATCTTATTAACCGAAACATATCTTATCGAAAAATTTACGCAACTTTTATATATTTGAAAGGAATAATATTACATAATAAAGTTCATAATGAATGATTTGAACTTTAGGTACCAATAAAAAAATTATAAAGTGGAGGAATATCAAAATGGCCAAAAAAGTTTTTGCCTGGTCTCCAGTCCGAAAGCTGATGAAGGATAACGGAGCTGAAATGGTCGCTCGAGATGCTGTTGATGCCTTAATTGATTATCTCGAAAAATTAGCTAAAGGCATGACAAATAAAGCACTCGAAATGACTCGACATGCGGGAAGAAAGAAGCTCACACTTGAGGACATGGACTTGGCGATGAAAATAGTCTAATTGCATATTCTTATTTTAAAACTTTTTTTCTTTTTTTTTCTTTCTAAGCTTAATTGAATGATTTAAAAACAATCTAAAAATAATAAACACAGGAACTATCATTTTTATTAAGATCTTATGCCCTCTTCGGTTTTATCCCATCAAGCTCCTGCCTTAGCCTTAAAGGTTAAATTTCCAAAAAAATTTGATGGTACAGCTCTTTGTCTTGGTACATTTATCCCAGATTTAAATTTTATTTTTGATTTATTCTTTTCTACAAATTTTTATGTATTAACTCACAGTTTAATAGGTCAGCTTTTATGGACTACCCCTTTAGCAATTATATTGACTTTATTTTTCTCTCGATTTATAGGGCCTTTTTTTGCAAAAATAGCATCCCACAAATGGAAATTTTATGAGCCCTTGAGATACTTTGGAATCGATCAATGGAAATACTTGAAATATAAGAATTTTTCAAATAAGAAATTGATAAAAATTGTCTATTCTGGCTTTATAGGAGGGCTTTTACATGTTCTATTAGATTGGCCAGCTCATGAATATATAACTCTTTTATATCCATGGATCGTTGTACTAAATTTTGATTTTCTCCTTTTTTCAATTATAGATTTTGGTACTAAATCTCTCGGGCCATTTACTTTCGAAGTCAACCTTACAATATATAACCTTTTTTGGTTTTTAGAAACAATAATCTTCCTAATTATTTCGCTTTATTATCTTAGATATATTAAAAAGCATGATTTAATACAGATTTGGAATGAGGAAGAAGATTATAAATGATATGAATCTGAAATTACGACCAAAAAATAACAAACCAGCTTTCAATAAATAAAATTTATTTATAATAAGCAAGATAAAACAATATTAAAAAATGTTTTATTCATTTAGGTATCTAAAATTTAAAAGAGGAAAATAAATGCCGGTATTAGATCGATCAAAAATCCGTCCAGAGATTCTGGAATTTTTAGGTGATTTTGAGAAAATTCAATTAAAAGGTGCTTTAGAATTTCTGAAACTAAAAGAAAACAAAGGTTTCAATTTCCAGCCCTATCTTCAAAAAATAGAAGAGGGTAATCAGAGATTTTTTGAAGGTTTATCAAAAAAAGAAGGAAATATCGAGGATTTTTATGGCTTTTTTACAGATGAAGAACTTCTTTTACTATCTAGATTTTTCCGTTTTATAATTGATTACTATATTGATATTGAATTAAAAAACTTTCCAATTCCCGAGGATGTAGAAATACAAGAAATTGATGCTGGTGGAGTTCCTGCAGAATGGCAAATAGTGTCTGAAGCTGTGAAGGACAGAGTTATTTTATATTTACATGGAGGAGGTTTT
>JBHLNK010000165.1:0-3245 GCA_048941625.1 Promethearchaeota archaeon
ATTCGTGAGGGAATCGTTAGATAATATAACCTTGACAATTTGAATTGTTGTATCATTGGAGCAGGCAAGATAGATACATTCTATATTTCTATCATACCACATTGCAGAAATATTATATCCAGGAGTTAACGTAGCAACATTAATCCAATTTTTACCTTCATCAATTGATTTTAATAAGCTTCCTGTATTTGTAGAATCTATGATATAGAATGCCCCATTACTCGTCTCTATAAAGCCATGGGCGTCATCTGGTATTTTACCAGATGTTGTTATATAATTACAAATTAACTCGTTTATTATCTGAGTTTTTTCATAATCGATTGGATTAAGTAAAAAGATATTTTGAAGATCAAAAATTTGATCAAAATCCAAAACATGGGCATATAAAGTAATATTTCTAAATGCTAATGCCATTTCTGGTACATTAGGAATTATTTTTGGAGATAAATTTTGGAATTCAATTCCATTTGTAGTATTGAATAAAATCTGTAAATAATCGCTTCCACCGTCGTCATCAACAATATTAGTTGACAAGGAATGATCTACGCCTAAGCAATCCAATATTGAAAGCTCTCCAAGTCCCAAATCAATTTCTAATAAATCAAGGAGAATATCAAGATCGTAGAGTGGATCTACATTTAAAGCTAAATCTAATGATACAGGAAAGACATTTTCGCTATATAATTTTGATGCAATAATTTTGCTAACAGAAATATTTGCATATCCCTCACCACTTTGCTCAAAAACATCAAATAAATAATTGATACCACCAATATTATGAAGATATAAATTGTCAATAGGAGGAGTACGGTTTAATTTTACTAACATGCTTGCATTATATAACGCATTCAGGCTAATTTCATCAATTGAAGGGTCCCATACATGAGTATTAAAAGTAAGTGGATATTTAAAATTGTAATTAGTGGTATCATAGAAATAAGGATTAAGAACCACTTCCCAATAACCATCAGAACCTCCATAAATCTTATCTGATGATAAAACAAGTACTTCTCCATTTTGTAGACGCAAAATTAGATCATATTTGAACCAGCTATAATCAGGAACATCTATAGATGAATTTACCACTAGTTGCCAATATTTTGAGAGAGAGAGAGACACTAGTTCATCATCAAAATAGATAAAATTATTATTGGAATCAGAAAAACTTAAATTCTTATATAATATTGGTTCATTGTTTCCTAAAAGAACTATAGTGAAATCAGCATCTATTTCTTCGCTAGATCTAGAGATTAACACAGAACATTCGGTTACAATACTTGCATCCCAAATGCTTAAGGTGGGGTCTACATTTAAAACATTAACTCCTATAGAGCTATAACTAGTATAATTATTAGGATCTTTTACAACGGCATAGATATTTCCATTAAAGTCATCGTTATAAATATGAGATTTTCTCCACCCTCCTAATTCAAAATCAATTAAGTTATTTGGATCAAATATAGGATCATCAAATTCAAAATTCCATAAATATTCAAGATCAGCCATATCACTTGCATCATCTACAACATCTGTGCTGAATCCTATAGTTTGTCCCTCATATACGATAACAGGATCTTCTAATGAGGTAATATCTATAGTTGGATTCAAGTAATTCACTGATAAATATTGATTAGAAATGCCAATTTCTCCATTATCATCTTTAACCATTAAAGTAATTTTATAAAGTCCTGGAGCGCCATATTGGTGTTCTACATGCTTACCATATGAGTAAGTACCATCCCCAAACTGCCAGAAATATCTTAAAGAATTAATATCACTTTCTGTTTCAGTGACATTTTGTGCACTCAGTAAAAAAACAACTTTATCAGAGTAGGTAATTATAGGATTCCGGTTATCCCCAATTTCGTAATATGGATCCCATGAATATCCAATAGCGTTTATCCAGCTAGCTCCTATATCAGTTAGACCCGTCTCTAACTTGATTGTGTTTATTTTCTTTATGTCAGTATTATCAATATTATATATAGACGATTCAAAATCATTTACCGCTACTTTAAATTGCTGGGAGATAAGACTGTTATAAATCCCGCTAGGATTGTCAATACAGAAATCAATTCTAACATGATACCATGTATCTTCTTCGACAGCTAAGGAGGGAAAAATATCATTATAATTAGTATTTGTGGTATATTGCCACTCCATATTATTTATTAAAACTTGTAAAGCCATATCTGAGTCATCCCACAGCGAGATTGCCCATGTTTTAGAGGAGGTATCGTTAGTATTTACCCAAAACTCAACGGTTCCAAAGTCCTGATCATCAAAGGAGTTACCTATTGAAATTCCTTTTTGATGAGAATTGTCTTTAAGTCTAAGAACCTTATCATGAGACTCAACACCACTCTCAACAATGCTGACGGAAGTCGTTGGAGGGGGTGAATCCTCTAAGTTATAAACATTCCATCCATTAGGGATTGAATTGACTATAGCATTTTTCCAATTGTATGTTGCGATATATTCGGTTGTTGTCTCCCCATAATCTTCATCGACAGTTACATTTATCTCCGCTGATGGAGGGGTATTCAAAATTGTAATGTTCTGAGATTTTTGACTTAGAGCTCCTTGGTCATCTATTAGACTTATGGTTACTGGATAGGTACCCGCATTGCTCCAGGAGTGAGTTATCGAGCTTTGATTGGTTGAAACTTGATTTTCAGTTCCATCTGCAAAATTATAAACATAATTAAGCACACCTGGTGCTTTATCAACGTCAGATTCAATCAGATCGACTACTGATATATTTACAGGTTCATCTTCATAAGCCATATTATTATCAACATCAAACGTAAAATTAAATAATGGAGCCTCGTTTTCAATAACCAAATTTATAACCTGGTTAACAGAATCTCCCGTGCTATCTATGGCAGTTATAATTACATCATATCTTCCTTCCATGGAGTAAATATGGGAAACACTATTCTCCCCGGTGACATCTAAGGGAGTACTATCCCCAAAATTGATCAAAATTTGTTGATAACCTATTATATCCCAGTTAAACCAAATCTCCTCCCCTACATCAGCAGGATTAGGAGAAATAGTAAAATCATTAATCTCCGGTTCCCCCCAAACATCTCGACAACTGATAAGAAATGCAGATAAAGTGAGATATAGTGAAAAAATAGCTAAAATATATTTTTTCTTTTCACTCTTTGATATATTCTTACTCTTCATCTATAACTTCCTCCTTTCCTTTAATTCGTCTTTTTCTATAAAGATATACTCCA
>JBHLNK010000014.1:0-52449 GCA_048941625.1 Promethearchaeota archaeon
TTTTTGTAGCTTCACCATATCCAGCCCTCCAAAGTATTACTGGTTTACGATTCAAATTACACTTTTTTACCATGTTCATAAACTGTCTACCCTGAACTATGGATCTTAAGTTTTCAATATATAAACCAATAATTTTTGTATACTCATCAGATAGAAAGTACTCTAAAAATTCTGCTGGAGATAAATCTAAGGAATTTCCAATTGATATGAATTTTGAGACATAAAGTCCATAAGCAACAGCTAATTGAGATAAATTTTGAGCAATACCTCCAGATTGAAAGATTCCTCCAAAATTTCCTGCTTTTTTAGATTGCTCATAAGCAAAATACAAATTACCTTTCGGATTATAAACTCCAATGCAATTTGGGCCAATTATCCTTATATTATATATTTTAGCTATATTTAAAAGTTCTTTTTCTAACTCTTCATTACCTACTTCGCGAAATCCTGAAGCAAATACAGTTACGAAAGGAACGCCTTTCTTTCCAATTTCTTCCATTAACATAGGACACAAACGAGCAGGAACCGCTAAGATTACATAATCAATAGGATCTTGAATTTCTAAAATGGAGTTATATATTTTATATCCATAGAATTCCTGTCCATCCAATCTTGGATTGAATAGGTATATTGGTCCTTTAAATCTGTTTTTCATACATCTAAGAAAGAACCCGCCACTACTTGGATCTCGACTTACACCAATAATACCAATAGCTCTTGGAAAGAATAATTTAGTGAAATCAATAGCCATATTTTTAACCAAAATCAATTTAATTAATTTAAAAGGACATTATGAATAATTCCATAAGTCAATAATTAATTTATGAAGCATTGATTAAAATATTTTATTAAATATGCAAAAACCTTAATATTTGCTATTTTCAAACACAATTCATAGAAGAAAGTTTCAGAAATATCAATTAATATTGTTTATTTAATAGTTTATTAACTCTTTCAACTTCATTTGTAATTATACCATCTACACCTAAATTGATTAATTTTAGAATACGGGACTTTGAATTTACAGTCCATGGAAAAATTTTTAGGTCGTTCTTATGCACTTCGTCTATAACAGATTGATTAATAAGCCTAAACAAGGGATTTATTGCATAAAAGTTATTAATTTTCGCTTTTTCTATAGCTTCTTTCCATGAAAGGTCATTATCTATCCCCCATGCTATTGTAGGTTCTAAAGGTGCTAATTTTATTTGTGGTTCTAATTTCTGAATTTTCAAAAGATTTTCATGGTTAAATGAACTAATTATTGTAGAGCTAAGAAGATTATTTTCCCTTAGAATACTTATAAGTTGCTCTGTTAATCCAGTAGCCTTTACTTCACAATTTAAGTTTATTTTCCCTTTTGCAATTTTAACTAGTTCAGACAGAGTAGGGATACTCTGTCCCCCTCCACAGTCTAACTTTTTTAGTTCTTTAAGAGTCATTTCTTTTATTTCCCCATTATGTCCTGTCGTTCGAAAAGTATTTGCATCATGCATAATTACAATCTCTCCATCTAAAGATTTATGAACATCGAATTCAATATAATCAGCCCCTAATTCGATTGCTTTTTTAAATGCTTTTAAAGTATTCTCAGGTGCAATACTACTTGCTCCTCTGTGAGCAATTATTAACATTTTCTCTGCTTCACTCATTTTTTTATATATTTATTTAAAAATCAGTTAATATAAGCTACATATCAATAATTAACTATGAAAAATTAATCATAATTTTTGGATTTTTCTAATTAATGGTCATTAAAAAAGTATTAAAAAACATATTTTTATTCAAATAGGTATTTGATCAATAATTTCATGGATTTCTTTTCAAAATCCTTCAATGTGATCCTCTAGTTTATTAAATTTTTATTAATAGTAAAACTAGAGGTTTATATATCTGTGATACGTAATACTGTAACAATTATCTGAGTAATGCGTTAAATTTATAAGGCTATAATATTTTTTATACTTCTGACAAATTTAAAAAAACATAGGATTTGACCTAATAAACCGATAAATTTAAATATTTAGAAAAAAAGTTCTGAGGAGATTACCATTCGGTTCTGTGAAGAGTGCGGAAACATGCTCGTTCCGAAAGATGGGAAATTATACTGTAAAGCCTGTGAAAAGGAATTTAATTTAGACACGACAAGAACAGAGGATTATAAGATAAATAAATCGATACGACATGACGAAAAAGAAAGCGCTCCTATAATAGTGAAGGAGGGAATAACAGGGGATCGGATCTCGGGTGAAGATCGTAAGGCTTACGAAGATTTGTTCGAAATAGGGGATGGTTCTGAATATTAATTATACCTATTATAAGGTATTAAGGTAGTTCACTTATTCTTCCTTATTTTGCCGAGAATATAATTTTTCAATAATAGATATTTTTAACCTTTAAATTATTTAAGGTTTAATTAAAATATAATTAAAAATTTAATTTCAATAATTAATTAAATGATATAACTAAGGAATGATTACTATGTCAGAGGAAAAAAAGAAATTACGAGGATTCGCGAATATTGTTTCGAAACAAGTAGACCCTTTAAATGATAATGAAAAATTTAAAGAAAGATTTAGCGAAACTGAGGTAAAAGTGCTTTTAAATGCCAAAGATGGAAAATGGGCGGCATTACTAATTATAGATAAAGGAAAGATATATGTAGAAGGAATTAAAAATAATCCTAAAGCTAATATAAAGAAAAATAATGCTGGTTGGGATGGTTTACTTCAAACAACAACCCCTATGTTTTTAGAACTTTTAGGCAGCGAAGAGATATCTATGGGAAAGGTTATTCGTAAGATTTTAACAGGTAAAATAAAAATTAGGGGCATTAAACATGTTCTTCTTTTGTTGAAATTATTTGAATTATAAATTAAGTTTAAAGATATTAGCTAAAGAAATCATTCTTTCTCTTAACCTATCAAAATTTTCTTCATCTTTTAAAGATTGGAGGATTACTTCTTTATCCTTTTCAGAAATCCTTTCTTTAAATAAATCAAGAAAATCTCTTAGGAAGATTACTTTTTTATATTGATCTTTTCGGATATTATTAATAAAATCGTCTATAATACGATCAGAAGAATTTTTCTCTAATTCTTCACTTGAAATTATATGCTCTTCAGCGCTTATTAGTTCTTGCAGCAGAGAGTTATTAGTAATAATATCATCCGTGATTTTTTTTAACATTTCATTTCTTGAAAGTATAGACAAATTTGAGATATAATCGTCCATTTCTGAATTCTTCTGTTCAACGGCTTTAATCATCTCAAGAATTTTTTCTTTGTTGCGTTTGTCCATATATATTAAAGTTTTGTCTAAATTTTTAAATTTAACTGATAATAATAGTTAATTATTAAATGTCCATGATTGATAAAGATAAAACAAAAGAGTTCCAAGAATTCATAGAATATAAGTTTAAAAATGAGGAAATTTTAGTTCACGCTTTAACTACCCCTAGACTTGCGAATAAATATGGTATTCCTAGTTATGAGTTTTTAGAAAATTTGGGTGATGCTGTTATTAAACTCATTTTTATTCTTAAACTGTATAAAATAGGAATAGTTGATCCAGGAGAAATTACCAAAATTAAGGCTGTGTTAGAAAGTGACAATAACCTCAAAAAGGTTGCGAGTAAAATAGGATTAGACAAATTTATCTTTAAAACAGAAAAGCAAAGAATAAAAGGTACTAGAATCCCTGCAGACGTTTTTGAAGCAATATGCGGAGCTTTATTTCTTGATTCCAGTTACGACTTAATATTAGTAGAACAAAAAATTATAGATCCTTTTTATGGTAATATAGAGCAAATAATTCAAAATTCAATAATCTCTGATAAAAATGTTTTATTAGAATTTTTACAGGAAAAATATAAAAAGCCTATATCTATTGAACTTGAATATCAAAAAAAGGGATTGGAACATGATCCTATATGGGTAGCACATAATCCAATAATTATAGATAAGAAATCCAAAAAAGAGCTCATAAAAATAACTACAATATTGAATTCGGGAGAATTTAGAAGTAAGAAAGAAGCCGAAAAGGATATTTATAAAAAAATATTAAAATTTTTACTAAGGAAAGAAAAAGCTGAAAATGGAGAACCAAAGTAATCTAATCTCTTTGGTTTTTTTATATTTCTTCTTGAACGTTGTGCAGATTAGAATTTCTAAAAAATTAGAACCTAAATTCTTAAAAAATTTATAAAATTTTCATATCTATACAAGTTTATTGTTCTCAAAAAGTTTATTTGAGCGTTATTATATTATAAAGATAAATTGATAATAAAGAACAGAAATAAGAAAAGAGAGTATCTGAGATGCCAAAACCAACAATAGAGAAGAGTCCTCTTATGGAACAATATGAAGAAGAAACTGGAAAACTAGCAATTTGGAAAGGTGAAGTCTCTAAGAACTTCAAGAAATGGAAAAAGAAGAAAAAACAAGAAGACATTAAACAAATGAAGCAAGATATCCTTTCACAATCTCGTATAGAAAAAAAGAAAATGAAAAAAGAAGTTAAAGAAAGTAAAATTGCTGGAAAGGATTATGATCATTTAATAACAGTAGAAAATTTACATAAAACATATCTATTAGGGACAACAGCAGTAGCTGCATTACGTGGTGTAGATTTAACAATAGATAATGGCGATTTTATAGATATTATGGGGCCATCTGGTTCCGGGAAAACAACTTTACTAAATTTAATTGGAGGTCTCGATACTCCTACGAGAGGGAAAATATTCTTAGAAGGAAGAAATATATCAATGTTGAGTGATAATGATCTTGCAGAAATAAGACGAGAAAGGATTGGATTTGTGTTTCAATTCTATAACCTTCTCCCGCAAATGACGGCTATGGAAAATGTTATGGTTCCTTTACACTTTTCAGGTAAATTAAGCCGACGCGGTAAAAGAAAAAAAGCAATGGATCTCTTAAGATTAGTAGATTTAGATGAACGAGCGCATCATACTCCCTCTGAATTGAGTGGAGGTGAACAGCAAAGAGTTGCAATAGCAAGAGCTTTCGCAAATGATCCAGCTATTTGTGTTCTTGACGAACCAACAGGTGATTTGGACTCAAAGACAGGTGTTATGGTTCTAAACCTTCTCAGAGATTTAAATAGACGAGGTGCGACTTTTGTTGCTGTTAGTCATGACGCTGCAGTATCAGAATTTGCAACTAGAGTATTTCATATGAGGGATGGAAAACTTACTCATGAAGGAAAGATTGGTGGACTAAAAGAAACAGAGATTATGCAACTTAAAAGAAGACAGGAGACTGAAATCAACAAAGAAAAATGTAAAAGTAAAATATTCCAATATTTGTATGCTAATCAAGGAAGAAAAGAAATTCCCACAAATGATATTAAAAATAGTATACCTAATTCCATAATTATGAATTTACCTGAGCATTTTAATGATATACTTCTCGAATTGATTGAAGAAAATAATTTTTTTGGCAAAATTGAAGAGGATTTATTGATTTTATATTAAAATTTCTCTAAAATTAATTTAAACCACATGACACACTTTAAGCTAATCTTTAAATACGCATTTCAAGATTTAAGAAAACAAAGGATAAGAACACTATTAGCTGTAATAGGAATGCTAATTTCTATAGGCTTACTCACAGTTGTTCTGTTTTTATCAGATTCTATAGCAGTAGGCTATGTTGATTACTTATCAATAGATTCTGGAAATCAAGATGCAGTAATCACAGTTAGACATTATAATGGGGAACCAGAGAATAGATCATCATATTTTGATTATAAACCAATAATGGAAAAGATATTAAATGCGTCAAATGCAGTCGAATATTTGATACCAAGAATGGATATCCAAGGAACTGTGAAAAATAAAGTAACCAAAGAAGATGTCTGGAGTACAGTATCATCAATTAACGTCTCTTTAGAACGTAGCATAGGTTTTGGTGCTTTTGTAGACCCAATTTATAACATACCTCTAGTATTAGATGAATTACCAATGAATCATTGTGCTATATACTATGGTTTTAATGAAATTATTAAATATTCAGAAAATGATACAATAGAAATTAGCATGCGCCTTAGACATGGAGACACTACCCTATCGGTAATAAGAAATTTAACAATAGCGAAAATTTTTGATTTTAATCTTAAATGGCCTGCAGAATATCGTAGTAGGAATTTAATTGTTGTAGATATTAACACGCTTTATGAATATTTTGGTTCTGAAGAATTTGAGGGTAAATGTAGCGATTTAGTATTAACTCTAAAAGATAGTAGTACTCTTTATGATATTAGGAATTTTGATAGTTCAAAAATTAATGTTAAGAATATTTTTACTGAGATTCAAATAGCCATAGGGATAAATGAATATAATATTGATTTACCAAAGTTGCGAACTTTGGGCTTTGCAGAATTTTTAAGCGTATTTATAGTTATAGTATTTGTTTTTGTATCAATTGTAGCTATGATGATCTCTGGAGTGCTTATTAATGGAATTTTAAAAACTTCAGTAGAGGAACGAATTAGAGAATTTGGTATATTTAGGACATTAGGTGCAAATAAGAAATATAGTTTAGCCATTGTATTAATGCAAGGGTTTTTATTATGCAATTTTGGTGCTATTTCTGGAATTATTTCTGCGTTTGTTCTTTCTAATTATTTAATCATTCCCTTTGCCAATACTGTAGTATCGCAAAGCACTTTAGGTTTTGGAACAATACCTTTTTCTTTTAGTTGGGCTTCTGTTTTTATATCCTACATAATGGGAGTAAGCGTAGGACTAATAGTTAGTATCGCACCTGCTTATAAGGTAATGCGTCTTCAATTAATTGAATCAATTCACCCATATCGTCATGAAGATACTTTGTATCACCTCCAAAAAAAAGCAACAGTTAATTATAAAATAATTCTTGTCGGACTAATTCTAGCATTTAATGGGGGATTTGTATTTTATGTTATTCCAAGAATAATGGTTTCAAGTGATATGACACTATTTGCTGGTACATTAATTGCTATTTTACTAATATTTAATATTGGGTTAACACTCGCAGGGTTAGGCTTGATTCCAGTTGTTATAAGGCTTGTAATTGCTTTATTCAGGCCAATAGCAAGAAAATTGCATCATGTAATTAGGATATTTGTTTTTAGATATCAACGAAGAAATTCAAGTACAATAATTATATTTGCGTTATCCTTTTCGTTTGTTATATTTACTTCATCTCTTATTAACACATTATCTGCTCAGGTTTCTGCTATGATTAAATTAAATGTAGGTTCAGATTTAACCATTGAAACTACGGGATGGGAAGAACCTGAAGAATCTTTTCAAGGGGGATTTGGGGGTGGTGGATTTCTTAGTCTAATAAAAACAAAAGAAGATTTTCAAGAATTGAAAACTGCTACTATAGACACTAATAGAATTTTTACAACTCAATTTGAAGAAGATTTAATGTTTATCGAAGGAATTGAGAAAGTATCCTCAGTTTTAGCTAAACCTTATCAATTAACACAAATTTATGCGGAGGAAGATAAAGAATTTATTGCAGAAATTGGAGACTATACAGGGCTGTCTACGCAAGAAATAACTTTAATAGGAATTGATGAAGAGTATCCTTTTACTATAAAAAGAGAATTTATTGAAATGACCTCTGGTAGTATTGATTATTCATTTCAGAGATTATTCAATGATAATAACACATATACATGTATAATTTCAGAGGCAATTGCAATTGCTCTGAATTTTCAGATTGGAGATCTAGTTCGTATTGTTATCCATAGAGGAGATGAATTAGAGGTGTACCCCTTTTTAATTGTTGGTACTGCTAAGAGTATGCCTGGTTTCAGTAGGGAGTTTGCAGGATCTCAAATGCAGGCTTCAATGGGAGGAGTATTAATCTCTCAAGAGTCCTATATTGAAATTATGGATATTCCTCCCATTCCTTATTTGGATAAAATTTTTATTAAACTACGAGGAGATAAATTATCTCAAGCATATAATATTGAAGAAATTATTGATGATTATTATCAAAATGATTATAATTATGATATAAAAAATTTAGTACAGAGAATTGCCCAACAAGAATCTGCTTTTTTCGTGTTAGATATTCTATTTACTTTAATAGCACTTACTACTGTGTTTATTTGTATTTTTGGGTTATTATCTTCATCTTATTCAACAATTATTGAAAGAAAGAAAGAGATAGGTATAATTAGAACTCTTGGTTTAAAAGGAAAAGAAATTAATCGTTTATTTATACTTGAATCTTTGATTATTATGATAAGTAGTGGAACAATTGGTATTATAGTTGGATGGCTAACAGCATGGTTAGTTACCTCAAATTTAATGGGGACTTTAGTTGGTATGCCAAATGTATTGTATGTTCCCTGGCTTAATATATTTTTAATATACACATTGTCATTCACAATGATTTATCTTGGAATGAAACTCTTGTTAAGGAAAGTTAGAAAAAAGAAAATAGTTGAAATTTATAGAGAAACAATTTAAGAGGTAAGAAAACTTGAGAAAGAATAGTATAATCATCATATCAATTATTATTTTTACGATTTTTCTTACACCATTAAATTCAGTTTCTCAATCAAAAGATATTGATTTATCAGAAAGAGGAGGTAATGTTAATAATTTAAAATCTTCAGATGTGGCTGGATCGGATCTCTATGCTGAGAAGATCAATGCATTTGTCGCAGGTAATAAATCTATTATTAAGCAATCACTTTTTACAAATGATACAAACATCCTCTCCGAATTTGATTCAAATGATCCTGCTTTTTATAAGTGTAATGTAATTATTAGCGCTACAAATGGGATTAATCCAGCGATTTTTCCAAGAATTTTAACAGAGACAGATATAATCTCCCAATACACAGTTGGATATAATAACTTCGCTGGATTTCTTTTCTATGATAAGGAAGTAAACGCTCAAGATGCACAATTAAAATCGGAAAGAGCTCTTGAAATAATTAGAAGAAAATTTAGGATAGATCTAATCATGATCAATACTTCAGAACCTAATTTCTTTCCTTTCATTGGAGTCTGCCCAGATTGGAGTTTTTTTATTGAAGAACTTATAGTAAATTTTCCTATGGATGGTTATTGGAAAGCGTTTGATATTGATCGTTTAACTAGTCAAGAGTATCTACAAAATCACCATATCTCTTCAACATTTATGTTGCTTAATTCATTAGACTTTTTTGAAGGAGATTATGAGATCTCAACAGAACAAGTAAATTTTAATATAGAATCTTTAGATTTGTCTTTTCTGCAGAATTTAGAAGTACAAAACCTTGTGGATCAATTTAATGCTATCATAGATAATTATGGAGATTTTTTTAATGCTACAATCACTGAGGAGGAATTTGAACAATTTATTGAAATATTTAGTGCATTTACACTTACAAATGATTCACATTACACAAGTATTTCAATTCAGTACGAAGGATTAAATGAAGGGATACAGAAAATTACGGAAAATCAATATAAGTTTAATTTATGGAATGCTTTAGGATATACTGGTGAACCATTATCACCAAGTGAGAAGATCTATATTGCTTTAATTGGTGCCTTCTTAAGTGAAATTAAGATTAATATCTTAGCTACTGACATTATTGATGCTACACCAAATAATTTTAAATTCAGTGATTATCTTTTAGAGCAAATAGGTTTACTTTTTTATCTCGCTGGAATTGATTTTGATACTCAAGACCTTAAAGATTACTCTTTTGATTTATTTTGGTCTAGTAAAGATGGAATCAAAAGTTCTTTTATTAAGCCAATTAACCTGCAAGATCAAAACGACATAATTAATTTACTCCAGATATTTGGATTTCAAGGTTTTTCTTTTATACCTTCAGGAATTATAAATCCGATATCAGAACTGTCGATTACTTATAATTTTTCTCATTCTGAGCCTAATTTAGTGTTGAAGAAAGAATTAGTTGGAGCAAACGCATCTTATGGTGCATTTAAGAATTTTACTTATTTTATATCAGCTGAAAATACAGGTAATTTAACTAGTTGGGGAGTCCCTACAAGAATTCCTCTTGAACTTAATGATATTTTCCTTCTTTTAACATTGGGAAACCAGCCGCTAGCAGATGAATTTCAAGAAACTTTATGGGATGTAATACGCATTGAATATCCAAATCAATATGTATCTTTAGAAGATTTTTTCAATTTTGATGAAGATCCACGGATTTTTTATTTTGACTCTTTTGGTACGGGTGTTTATGACAAATTTTTTCCAAATTTGCTTAATACAACAAACTTATATCCTTACAATGAAGATATGGACCATGTCATTGATATTATTATTTCAGGATATCCTCAGTTGATAACAGCGTTAGCAGCTTTAGGACTTACTCCAAGTGAGATTAAAGATCTATTTACTAACACTTATAGCATATGGAATGATGAGAACTGGCAGTTAGATCCTGGTGAGGTCCTATCTTATAAAATATTTAATTATTCTATCGCAAATCTCGATACATTTACAGCATTTTATAGAGATAATTTTACAATTCAATCTTCAATACCAACACCTGAAATTATTGCTGGAGATCAGTTAAGTGGAACAACTCCAGAAATGGCATTATCGACCGACAATGAGAGTTGGGTAATTAGTTCAATTGAACAGTTTTTGGAACAAAGAGTTGAAATTAATTTTCTATTTTCAAACCACACATATATAGATTTTCATGATAAAAAGCTGCAAAAAGTATCATTTATATTAGAAATTAATTCTTCACTGAGCTTACAAGCCTCTAATTTTAAGATTTTTAATTTTGATTCTGAAGAATTTAAAGATATGACTCCATATTTGGAAAGCATTGTAAATTCTACTTGGACGTTTTCGATTATTAATCATAATGAAAGTTTAGATTGGCTTTTCTATCCGATGGATAATGAGAATTATACCACAATTTTGAAGATAATTTGTACAGGGTCTGAAAGTTTTAACATCTCAATAGATGATTTGGATATAGAGTTTTCTGATAGAGATATTAATTTTAATAATGATCCTGGATCCAGATTAGTATATGGTTCCATAACAGGTAATGTTCAATTTGAAAGACGTTCTAATTCAATTCCTCTTAGTACTTATAATGCGGCTTCAATTGTGGTTACATCATATTCAAATAGTTATAATGCTAAACCTGGTGATTTAAATCTATATAAAATTAATATTACTAACATTGGCTCTGATATAGCTAAGAATTTAACGATATCTCTTTTAATTCCAGGAGCTATAGAAGAGGTTAATAATTTCACACTTAGAAGTAATAATTTATCATATTATTGTGAAGAACTAGCACCTTTAGAAGAATTCTCATTAAATTTTTCTTTTTATATCCCAAATTCAATCTCATTGAGTGAAATATCAATTGTTTATAACAATCCAAAAAATGTTGAAGGTGGAAATTCTTCTGAAGTTATTAGTTATACCAATGAGATATATATTACAGCACCAATAGACTATGAAAAATTCTTCCCTTTTGTTAGGATTATTGAGTTTGAATATTTGGGACCAGAATTAAATCCAATAATAGATGAAACATTTAATCTTACTTTTGGAATTAAAAATATTGGTCCTTTAAATGTTGAAATTCCTGATCTAAATGTTTCTACAATTGATCAGTTTGGTGATCTGATGTTTATTGACAAATATCCGTATTATTTTGAAAATATTGAATATAATAAAACTGTATCTTTTAATATAACTCTTATAAAGAAGGCGTGGAAGGGTTACTTTTATCCTCCAATAAATTATATTGAAGGATCTGAAAGTAGGACAATCCAAATTTCTGGTTCTTCATCTATAGTGTTAGGAAATATAAATTTCTCAATAGTTAAATCAGTGGATAAAAATCAAATAGAAATTGGAGAATCGATAATAATTTTTATCCAGATTCAAAATACAGGAACAATTGCTATAGAAAACTTGCGAGTAAATGATATGATAAGTTATTCTCAATCAGATTTTTCTCTGATTGATGGAAAGTTAGTTAATTTAATCGACATCCTTGAGCCAGGAGAAAAAATAATATTTAATTATACTATCAAAGCTAAAAGACAAACTCTTGTAAGTCTAAATCCAGCAAATATTAAATATTATTTCCTTCATGAACAAGTAGCTATTTCCAATAGCGTTTCTATTAAAGTAATAACACCAAAATTTACACAATTTTATATAATTGGTTTTCCAATTTTGTTGAGTGTCTTAATCTTAATTATTTATTATTGGCAAACTAAGAAATATAAGAAAAAAAGAAGAGAGTTTCAGAGATCTGAAATGACTATATTTCAACTTAGTTCGAGAGATTCTGTATTAAAAATTGAACATACTTTACGAGATAGATTAGGTATTTTAGCAAATAAAGATAAAAAGAAAAAATAAAGGAGATTTAGAGAAAGATTGTTAGAAATTAAAAAAAAGCATTTTCAATCAATTTTCATATTATTGATTCTATTAATTTCATTCTCCAGTTTATTTAATAACATGTTAAAATCTAATGATCAATCTAATCAAATAATTGAGACTTTTGATCAATTGGATAAATTAGAAGTTTCAAGTGATTATAATGGAAACATTATAGTATCTTTTAGAAAATCCTCCTTTAATAATACAGTTAGAACTCGTTTTGAATTTTATGGAGGAAGCATAATTGAAGAATGGAATAATGAATTTGCATCAGTTTGTGGTTTCGCGGGAATTATGCCTCTTGAAATTAATAAAATAGCATTTCAAAATGAATTCCCTGACGCTTTAATAGAAACAAACGAAATTTTGGAAACTCAAATGAATTATGTTTCTGTCCAGTCCGCTGCTGTTAATTCCACATGGTATTTAAATGGATTAACTGGTGATACAGATTCTTCTATCGCAGTTCTTGATACAGGTATCAATCCTCTTCATAGTTTCTTTCCAGGGGGATATAGTCCATCAGACTTAAGTGGTGATATTGTAGGATGGCAGAATTTTGTAGATTCTCAACCAATCTCTGATGATAATGGCCATGGAACCTTCATTTCTTCAGTGATATCTGGGACTGGAAAAGATCAATATAGTTCTAGCTCTCCTTCAATAATCAAAATTCAAGGTAATTATTCTCATACAGAATTCTTTGATGAGTATTCTACTCCAAAAAATTATAGTATTAAATTATTTTCATTTAATGCTTCAAAAGTAGCTTCAAATATTTTGATCAATTCTTCATGGCATTTGGAAGATGATGGAATAGATAAATTTTGGGTTGAATTATACCAAAATGAAAGCCTTGTTAAGTACTCATTTAACGAAATTCAAGATCAATATTACACAATAGATCATCTACTAACTTCAGATAATGTAGGTATCTATGACATTTATTTAAAGTATCATAAACTATTACAAGCAAAACCTATTTTTTCATTTGACACAAAAATATCATATTTTCCCGAAGAATATACTGAAAATAGAAAACAGTTTACTGGAATTGCAAATTCAACAAAAATTGTTGCATATAAAATATTAAATCAATCTGGTTTTGGTCGTACTTCAGATTTAATCTCTGCTCTCGCGAGTGTTATGCAAAATCGAACTAAATTTCATATAGTAAGTGTTTGTTTAAGTGTTAGTACTTTGGGAGAGGATGTGTCTACTGTTAATGCTGTAATAGATGAATTAATTGAAAATGGGGTTATAGTAGTTATTGCTGCAGGAAATAATGGCATTGAAATTACTGACTCTTTAAATAGGTTAGCAGAAAACAAAAATGCAATTGTAGTGGGAGCTATTAATGATAAGGATCAGATTACATCTTATAGTAGCCGAGGAAAGGAAATCGATGGAATTATTAAACCAGATATTGTAGCTCCCGGTGGAAGTAGAATATCAAATCATCGTTCAATAATAGCGGCTGGGAGTGAAAATGATAAAGCCACAGCAGCATATGGTACTTCAATAGCAACTGCAATTGTCTCTGCTGCAATTAATATATTAATTGAAGCAAAATGGAAAAATTGGAATCAATGGAATAACTTAGATTTGACAAAGATGGTTAAGGTTCTCAAAGCAATTTTATTGATGACAGCTTCTGAAACTAATCTTGAGAGAGAAGAAGATCCACTTACTGAAGTTGATGAAATTGATTATTCACCAACTTTATCTTCTGGACCGTTAACTTTTGGATTGAAAGATATCCATGAAGGTTATGGAAGGTTGAATATTGAAGCGGCTGTTGAAGCTTTAACTAAAAGTGTTGAAGTTAATGAGTTTATTTATGGAAACTTGATAAGTTCTCAAGAAAATCCTCTAGGAACACACGTATTCGCACGTCAAATTAACTTAAATAAAGATACTCAATATTCATTTAATTTATCAGTTTCAGAACCAGAAGCGAATTTTAATCTTCTTTTGTTTTCAAATGAATCAAATAAATTTGGTGAGCCAATTTTATTGCAATCTTCAAGAAAATGGTATGGTGATTTTGATAGCTTTTATTTTACTCCTAAATACAATCAAACTAATTGTATATTAATAATTAAAGCAATCGAAGGTCAAAGTGATTTTAATTTAAATATTTCTGTCGTTGAGAATAATTTCCAGCCAGAACTAAGAGTACCTGAAGTTACTTATTTTGATGGAGTCAAAAATACAACCGTTATGGGATTTCAAGAGTTCTCGGGAATGGCGCCTAACAAGAATTATACTATTGATGAATTTAGATTTTATATTGAATACTTTGATAATGATTCTACAAATGTACCTCCACAGGAAGTCTATGTTTCTATAATAGAGCTAGGTATTAACTTTTCTTTAAATCAATTTTTTGCTCCAGATAACATTTATACAGATGGAGCATTATTCGTGAGTGAATACATAAAATTTCCAAACCCTGGAACTTACCACTATTTTTTTATTGCTAGTGATGGTTCATTTAAGACAAGATATCCAAATACTGGACAATTAAGTATTTCGATTGAATTTCCAACTGATAGTCTCCAATTCCCAAATTACCATAATTTTAATGAAGGAATTGGAAACTGGACATATATAGGAACTGGTTGGGAGATATTGACACAAAATAATCATAACGATAATAGATCAAGAATATATAATGATTCATGGAAATCAATGTATTTTGGTACTTATCACAATTATCCTAAGAATTATACTTATCAACCTATCAATGTAGTAGAGGATCCATATCCAAATGGCACTTTAATAAGTCCATTATTTAATTTAACCAATTTAAACAACCAAAACTTTCAACCTTTTGTAAAGTTTGGATATCGTGTTAGTTTAAATACTGGAGATTTCCTATATTTCCAAATTAATTTAAATTGGACTGGTTGGGTCAATCTAAGAACATATGCCAATATTGAACAAGATTGGGTTATGGAAGAAATTAATTTAACTCAATATATAGGAAATTTTGTACAATTTAGATTTGAGACATCTCTTGATGAGGATTTTGATTCAATTAATTATAAAGGATTTATGTTAGATTATTTTGCGATTATAAATTACACGAATAATTATTTGCCCTCAATAAATTTTGATTTAAATTATGATACATTCTCATTTCAAGAATCAAAATTCCATAAATTTAGCTTTTCGTGTGAATACTTTGATTTAGATAACAATTATCCTGCTTTTGTATATTTAGAGATTAATGATAATAATTACACAATGTACAACCTTTACGGAGATTGGAATGCCAGTTCAAGTTTATCTGGAGATATTGGAATCTTTTTCATTAAATCTTTAATATTAGAAGAAATTTATGACCAATCATTTAGATTTCATGTTTCTGATGGAAAAACTATAGTGACTTCTCAATATTTCAATGAAAATAAATCATTATTTAATTTAGTGAACCCAGTTCCTTTAGAGTTTAACTTTTTTAAAGATAGTAAGTTTATTGGGTATTCCTTTTCAAATACAGACTTTTCTGATTATTATATAACGGGAACTCCTACACCCAAAGAAAATACTTATTGGTTGCAAGCAGATAATACATGGCACCCGATAATACGCCTTAATAGACCTTATATGTATGGTGGAAGGGGTCAGAGTTTTGGGGGATTCGAGCAAGGTTATGGTTCAGATTGGGAAATAAATCTTATTACTCGTGCCTTACGATTAAAAGACGAATATAAGGTTTATTTACAATTTGATTATGAGATTTCTTTACAAAATGAATATTTCGAACCAGAAGATCAACTAGATAAATGTGTTATATCTATATCAAAAGATCATGGTGAAACTTGGATAATACTTAGAGAATTTACCTATGATGATGAGGATCTTTCTGGAACAAAGAATTACGATATATCTCAATATTCTAATGAAGAAATAATGATAAAATTCAGCCTACATTCAAATGATAATATTATAGGATTGGGCTACGGATGGTTATTATCAAACATTTATATTGGTTATGATAAAAATATGGATTTTATTCACCCCGAAATTAAAATTCTTAGTCCTGAGCCTGACACTACTGTTAATTCAATAGTTAAAATAACAGCAAATATTTCAGATAACTTAGAATTGGATGAATCACGAATTTATATCTACTTGAATAATAATAGTGTTAACCGAAATTATATATTATATAATAGCACAACTTGTCTTTTAGAATTTAATTGGGATACTAACCTTTATCTCGATGGAACTTATGAGATAAGAGTTGTCGCTTATGATAAAGAAGGTAATAAAGCAGAATCCTTCATAACTGTTATTACTTATAATATGAGTTGGTGGAGAGATTGGGGGATCTATATCATTATACTAAGTATCGCAATTGTGGGAGGAATAGGATTATATATTTTTTCTGAAAAAAAGGGAAAAGTATGGATCGAAAACTTGAGAAATGTACGAGCTGAGAAAATCAGACTTAAAGATATTGATAAGGATCAAGTAATTAAACGTATAGAATTAATTGAGAAAGAGGAAGAACTTGAAAGACCTCTAACATTATATTGTAAATCGTGCAGATCTTGGTTTCTATCAAATGAATTTGATATAATCTGTCCTATTTGTGATCACGATCAAATTTATGCTGCTTATAATTGTCCTAATTGTAAGAATTGGTTCTTTAAGGATGAGCCAAACGAAAATTATTATTGTAAAAATAAGACTTGTGAAGGGGTTAGATTGATCAGAAGAGATAAAGAGGAAATTCATGAGATTTTAGCAAAAGAAGGAAAATTTCCAAGAGAATTTAAAAGAAAAACCAAAAAATTTAGCATTTTAGATAAATAAGAAGAGAAAATTATTTGAGAAATATGGATTTGAGAAATTTTTTATATAAAATAGGAAAACACATAAATCTACAATTTTTCAAGCATTCATGGCTAGATATTAAGCGTGATAAAGCAAAAGCAATTTTTGGTATATCTGGTATTGCAATTTCATTGTTTTTACTAACAACAATTGGAATGTTAAATGATACAGTAAATTATAATTATCTTTTATATGTTACATCAACAACCGGAAAATCGGACATCATGATCACCCGAACGGTCCAATCAGATTTGACGTATGATCCTTTTTTTAATGAGAATATAATAGATAATGAATTGAAGGATATAGAAGGTGTTGATGAATTATTTCCACGTATTATGATGTTGGTAACGACATCTTCAGAAAATATTAACATGAGCGGTTCTTTACAACTATATGGGCTTGATTTTGAGAAAGAAGCTGCGAGCAGAAAAATTGGTCATTTAAGAATTGTAAATGATGATGGAATTGAAACGGGGGAAATTTATAATGACGAACCGAATAATGGAGAATGTGTTATATTATGGAATGTCGCACAGATTCTTAATGTGAGTAGAGGGGATAGCATCTTTTTAGAATATCAAACTTATGAACTTAATTTATCGGTTTCTGAGATTTGTATTCAAGATCTTAAATTTATGCAATTTGAAAACTCTTTAATACTAGTTAACTTACAACAAGCTCAAACCTTTCTGCAAAGAGAGGGATTAATAAATTTTGTGGTTGGAACGATTCTTAATCCCAAATCAGTGTATGATGCAAGTAATTTGGATCTAACCACAAGAAGGCTACGGAAAATTGGCTCTAATATACAAGAAAGATTGAATCTTAATGAATTTACTGTAAATTTGCCTAAGTTGGAAGAACTTGAAGGTGGTGAGTTTTTATTGATGACAGTTACAATTATGTTTTGGTTTATTACAATTCTTTCTACTCTTATAACAGGTATCTTAATAAATAGCATTCTATCTACTTCTGTTGAGGAAAGAGTTAGGGAATTCGGCATTGTTAGAGTAGTTGGAAGTAAAAAATTATATTGTATTAAAATGGTACTATTTGAGGGATTAATGTTAGGTTTAATTGGCTCAATTATTGGAATGATTCTTGGATTCGTTTTAATGGTTCCAATTGCACAATCGCTTTTTCCATTATACCAATTTCAGTTTGAATTTGCTGAAGTTGAATGGGTTATTCAGCCAGATACTTTTCTGTTAACATTTTCAATAGGAACTTTTGTTTCTTTAGCAATATCTTTATTACCAGCTATTAAAACCGCAAAGATAGATTTGATAAAATCAATTACACCCTTTCAAACTAAAGAAGAAGGGTGGGAGATTAAAAAGGAAGGGAGTATGAATGTTAAAAGTTTCCTGGTTGGAATTGCAGTTGCTACAATTGGGATGATTGTATTTGTGTTGATGCCAAATATCTTTGTTACAGGTGACTTTATGTTAACTTCAGCACTTTTTATAGGATTATTGGCTGCCATAGTAATTGGATTAGTATTTGCATCAATAGGTATTATTCCAATATTTCAAAAGATAATTTTAGGCATGATATCACCATTTATTAAAAAATATCGTAACATTATTGCAATCTCACTGAAAAGGTATAGAAGACGCAGTACTAGCACAATTATTATGTTTGCCATTAGTTTTTCTTTCATTTTTTTTATTACAGGAGTGAATAAAATGCAGTCAGAAAATATGGACTTAAATTTAAGATTCCAATATGGATCAGATTTAGTTTTAATTAATCAAGACTTGAATAATCCAGAAAATGCTCTCACTCTTGAAATGGTTGACGAATTAGAAAATTTACCAGGTATCGATAAAATAGCAATTTCTCTTCATAATACTTTTGATCTTCAAGCAACTCTAGCTTCTATATTTGAAATAAGTGAAGGACAAGTAGGGTTTGGTGGTGAATCAACTGAACAGATGATGAATATATTTCAATTTTTTGAAGAAGCTGAAACAAAAATAAAAACAACTGCAGGTGATATGATGGATTTTGATGTTGTTGAAGCAGGTTTTATAGGGATAAATGAGGATTTTGTTAATCTCATTGATCAAAATTTATTAATTTGGCAAAGTGCTGGGAGTTCTACAGCCTATTCTTTTAATGAATTATTTACTCATAATAATACGTGTATTATTGCCAAATCAATAGCAGATTATTTAGGAGTTAGAGATATCGGGGAATCCATTCGGATAACATTTTATAATCCTGAAGATTATCAAAATGAACCACTTGCTCCAGGAAATGTTACCTTATTTCGTGTTGTAGGAATTTCAGGGGGAATCCCAGGATTTTATAACTTCCGGAGTAATGAAATGGCAGCCAATGGAGGAGGTATTTTGGTTTCGTTAGAGAATTATATGAGATTAATGAAGATTGACAATCCTGGAGAACCTAATATGATTGTTGATAAAATGTTTGTAAACTTAGTAGATAACTCTGAAGAAAATATTAAAGAGACAAAAGAAGATATTCGGACAAATTATCAAGATAAGAATATCATAATAGATGATGCTATCTCAAAGATCAACTTTTTTTCTGCAATGACTGAAAGGCAATCATTCCTAATGGAGTTGATTTTAACATTTACAGTTATAATCAGCATTTTTGGATTGGTGAGTAGTATGTATGCAATCGTTCTAGAGAGGAAATTCGAAATAGGAATACTTAGATCAATGGGAATGAAAACTAGGAATGTTAGAAATATGTTTTTGATTGAAAGTATGATAAGTTTGCTTTCAGCTGGAATAATGGGTACAATAATTGGCACATTCTCTGCATTTTTACTTGAAACTACAATGGCATTAATGACGGAAATGCCAACTATATTCAGTATTCCAATGGATACACTATTGAGAGTATTTATATTATCAATTTCATTTGCTTTCTTAGGTACTTATGTGATTTTAGTTAAATTTTTCTATAAAAAATCTATAATGGATATATTCCGACAAACATTTTAAACTTTTAAGAATATTTGTATGAGTTTAAGAGAAAGCATAAAATTTCTCCTAAATAAGAGAAAAAAAGATTATTTCATTAAAGAATTTAGTATGAAAAATCTATAAATAGTTTTTTTATTCAATCAAAATCTTTATCTTTCTGATCTAATCTGTATTGCTTTAAATCTAATTTATCAATTTCGTCTTTTAATTCGTCATAAAGATCAAAAAATTCATATGGATCTGAGCATGGAGTCTTAATTAATTCATTTAAAACATCTTCATATTCTTCTTCATTTTTAAAAATATCTTTTAATTTATGTTTAATTTCCTCTGGTAATTGATGATATTTAAATGATAAAGTTAAAAGATGGTTTTTATTTTTAATGTTTTGATATGGAATTATTGAGAAGTATTTAGTTATTAATTCATATGCGGATTTGTATTCTTTCATATCCGTACAAGATACTTTGAGAAACCTTTCGAATTTCACTTCAAAATCATTTGCAAAATTAATGACACAATCTCTTAATAATTTGGATGATTTAGATGCAAGTAATCCCACAGTGATATATTTAGTTCTGATAACAAAAAGAATCCCTTTATTCAAATTAATATCAAGAATCCCTCCAACATGCATTACTTCTTCACTCATTATCTCAATAGCATTAAGAAATCCTGTAAAAACAGTTTCTGTTATATTCATATCTGTCCAATCATGATCATAGAGAGGATTACCATTATTATCTCTTACTGAGATTCTATATACTGTATAAGGTAGAACGTAGAGAATTTTGACATTTATTGAAAGAATTATTGTATATATTAATAAACCAAAAAAGTTTGATAAAAGTGTGAAAATAGATAGGATGGGGAAGCCGCTCTGAAAAGTATCAAATATAAAACCCGAAAAGAATATCAAAGACCCTATAAAGCAAAAAAATGATTTTCTTTTTTGATAAAAAGGACTATTTAACCATGTTTTTAACCCCCAAACAAATAAATAACTTACAAATAATAGATTAAAAATTTTGTATATAATATTTATAAGACCCGTTAGTACAAATTTTTCAGAACCATTCTCTATTACAACCTGTACAATATTAGGTTGAGTTGCTAAAAAAATCAGTAAAAATCCTAAACAGCAGGTTAATATAAGGCCTATGGTATAATATGATTCTTGTATGATATTGTTAAAAAATAATATAAAAAAGAATGTGAATGGAAATATGAGTATTATGTGAATACGGAAAAAAGCTTCATTTTTCAGAATTATAGAAATGATCTTAGTCAAATAATTTAAGAATAAAAACCATATTGTAAGTCTTAAATAGAATAAAAGTGGAAATCTTTTGGTAACTCTAGATACCTGGACTTCAATAGTAATTATCAAGCAATTTACTAATATAGCTATCAAAACAGCGAGTTCAAAGAACATAAATAATTTTACTCTAGTCTCCTATTATATATTTATATAAATTCATTTTATTTAACATATTTATTCTTTTGTTTTAAATTTTCGAAAAAATAATTCTCTCATTCTTTTTGAGATCATAATTTCATGTGAATTATTATTTGTATAGGTCAAAATTTGATGATCTATTAGCACCTTTAATCGATAATTAACATTTTCCCTCTTAAAGTTAACAATTTTATAAACATCTTGTTTTTTAATCTTTTCACTATTTAGAAATGTTAAAATTATATTTCTATTAAGATCATCATTCATAAAAAAATATAATTTTCCCAAATCATCATCCAGATCTATTGGAAGAAATAGAGAATAATTACCAATTTTTATTTTTTTTATATACTTAAATTTAAGAAGCATATTCAAATGCCAAATAAGCTGTCCTGAACTTCCAGAATGTTTTGTGAAAATTTTTTCCTTTAAGAAGGAGAAAGTGGCACCATTAAAAGTATATATCACATTTAATATATTATCCCGATAAAGATTCAATAATATTGTATCTTTTGTATGTTTTGAACCATTTATAAGAATTTTATTATTATTTAAATAATGTATTATCTCTAAAACATATTGACCAGGGATATTTAGAGTCCTAACAGCAATATTATATAATTTTTTCAGTTTTATAACTTTATTTTGTTCAATTAAATCTTTAGCAATTTCAATAATTTTTTGAACATTAGGGTTATCTAATGATAAAGATTCTCTAAGATTTTTATATTTCATTTCTTGGACAAATCATCAAATGGTATTTGTATTAGAGTACCAATTTCAAAGTGACAATGGTATATTTCCAATTTTAATCATAATCTCTAACCTTTTAAAAATTTTTGGAAAAATTTAGTCCTTATGTCCTTTAATATAGTTCTAAATGTGTTTTATATATCTAACTAAAAAGATAATCCTATTTATATTTAAAAAATAAAAAAAGGATATAAAAAATGGAACCAAGAAAACAAACAATAATTTTTGTTTTAATTGCTGTTATCACTACTGGTGCAATTGTTGCTGGGGTAACTTATGTTCTTGTTGCCCCTGCTCCAGAAGGAGAAGTAGATGCACTCGAAATATACCATTGGTGGACATCTGGAGGAGAAGCTGCTGCAATCACAGCCCTTGTAGATGAATTTGAATCACAATACCCAAATACAACTGTTCAAGAGGTACAGATTGCTGGTGGAGGAGGTTTTGAGATGAGAGTAAAAATTAAAACTTTGATGTTAGCGGGACAACCCCCAGATACTTTTCAAATCCATAATGGTTATGAATGGAAGATATTTTATGATGCTAACTTATTAGATAATATCGATCATATTTGGACAACAGAATTACAAAATGTAATTCCAGATGTTGTGGAAGACATAAGTAAAGGTCCTGATGGGCATTATTACTCTGTCCCTGTCAATATTCATAGAAGTAATGTTTTATGGTTTAATTATGAAATACTAAATGATACAGGAATTGATCCTGCAACACTTACTACTTGGTCCGCTTTTTGGGATGCTTGTGATGCTATAATCGCCAATCCTAACTATACAATAACAGAACCAGTAGCTATGGGTGAACAATGGACTGCAGCGCATGCTTTTGAGCAAGTCCTTGCGAGTGTAGGCATTGACGCTTATGAAGCTTGGATAAATGGAGATATTGATAGTGGTTCAGCCCCTTATTATGCTGATTTACTTACTGCATGTCAAATCTATGAAAACTTAACAGATTATATTAATTCAGATTGGGCTGTGTTATCGTGGGATAGCGCAATAGCTAAATTACTTGCCTCAACACCTACTGCTGCATTTGCTATTATGGGAGATTGGGCAAATGGGGAATTTTATCAAGCAACATGGGAACATGGTAGAGATTATGGTACAATAGGAGTTCCAGGAACAGGAAATATGTATGGCCTTGTAATAGATTGTTTTGAAAAACCAAAAAATATTCCACATCCTACTAATGTAGATAGATGGTTAAATGTAGTTGCTTCAAAAGCAGGACAAGACGCTTTTAACCCATTGAAAGGGTCAATATCTGCTCGAACTGATGCAGATTTGGGTTTATATGGACCTTATCAACAATCTGCTATAACAGATTTTAATAATATTGACGCATCTCCCACATCATACATGTTTCCAAGTGTAGTTCATGGTAGTGGTGCGCCAGAAGGATTTAATTCTGATTTCATTCCTTATATTGGACAATTAACCTCAGGTGCTGCAACCCCCTCTGCCACAGCCTTAGCAATAGCAAATCTTGCTAGTACATATAGCAGCGATTTTACAAGAGTATGGAGTTTAGATTAAAAGAAATTTTAAAAATAATTTTTTTTTTTTAATATTATTTATGATGATAAATTTAATTTTTAAAATATCATGGTGTTAAAATGGAGCAAATTACTAAAAATGTTGATATAATTGATGAATTAAAAGATGAACAAAATCTTAAAAGCTCAATGGTAATATTTAAAAATATATTTGCTCGAGACAAATTAATAGTTAGGCTCATTTTCATTACAAGTTGTATCCTAGTCGCTTACTTTATTTATTACTTTATTGCATGGAATATAATGGTCTCAATGACAGACTGGGAAGGATTAACTCAAACTTATGGTTTTGTAGGTTTTGAGAATTATTTTAGAATGTTTAATGACCCAATATTTTGGATTTCTTTTAAAAATAATATGATATTTATGCTGGTGTTTATACCATTAAGTATTATTATTGGACTCTTTTTAGCAATACTTTTGGATCAGAAGATCAGGAGAGAAGGAGTCTTTAGAACTATTTATCTTTTACCTTATGCCCTTTCATTCATAGTTACTGCTTACTTATGGCAATGGATGTTTGTTGAAGATGGTGTTATCAATTTTTTATTAGATAGCCTTGGACTAAGTTTTTTAAAGATGTCTTGGATAAGTGATCCAAATATAGCGCTTTTTAGTGTATCATTCGCTTTAATTTGGCAGTTTTCTGGGTATATAATGTTAATTTTTTTAGCTGCAATAAGAACAATACCACAATCACATATTATGGCTGCCCAAATAGATGGTGCATCTGGTTTTAAATTATACTTACGTGTTATTATCCCACAAATCAAAACATCAACTTTTACTGCTTTTGTTATTCTTATGATATTTTCTCTAAAAGCATTTGATTTTATTTGGATATTGACAGATGAAGGAGGACCAGGATGGGCGACTACAATTTTGCCAATCACCATTTATAAAACAGCTTTTAAATCTAATCAATTTGCCTATAGCGCGGCTATTGCTACAACATTACTATTAATAATTATGTTAATTGTGATTCCGTATCTTTACATTACATATAGGAAGAGAGAATAAGAAATGAGTGCACAAGAAATAAACCAAGTAGAGGACTTAAATGGAATTGATGAATTTAAATGGGATAGTGGTCACATTACCAATGGATTCAAATTATCAAAATTAAAGAAACTCCTTAAGCGTGTTATTCTCTACACTATTTTAATTATTGCTGTGTTTATAACCTTGCTACCACTTTGGTCAGGTATAATGTCTGCTTTAAAAACTCAAGCAGATTTGTCATTAACTCCACCATTATCTCCTCCAACAACCCCTACATTCGATCCTTTTATATATGCTTGGCAGGAATTGCATATACCTTTATTCAATTCAATCATATTTACTACTGTAGCAACTGTATTATCTTGTCTACTTGGCTCTGTATGTGGTTTTGTACTTACTAAATTAAAATTTAGAGGTTCTAATATTATATTTCTTCTTCTTACTTTAGGAATTTTTCTACCATATCAGTCAATCATAATTCCTCTTTTTATCACTATAAGAAATTTAGGAATATATGATACAGTTTGGGCTATGATATTAGTACACACAATATATGGTATTCCTATGACTACTTTACTCTTTAGAAGTTATTATGAATCAATACCAGAAAGTATTATCAACGCCGCAAAAACGGATGGTGCGGGGGTAATGGGAATATATAGGCGACTTATATTACCATTATCTCCCTTACCTTTCGTGGTTGCAGGAGTTTTTCAATTTACTAGTATTTGGAATGATTATCTGTTTGCATTAATACTTACAGGTTCAAATTTTGAACCTGCTTCGTTTGCTCTCTCAAATATGGCAGGAGGAACTGAAACTGCTTGGAATAATACAATGGCAGGTACATTTTTATATTCATTACCAATACTACTTATATTTATACTACTAGGTAAATATTTAATGCAAGGTTTAATGGCAGGAGCAGTAAAAGGATAGAGGATATTTATAATGACAAATGTAAAAATTAGAAATTTAGTCAAAAAATACGGAGAAACTTATGCTTTAAATAAAATAAATTTGGATATAAAAGATGGGGAGCTATTTATTTTACTTGGTCCTTCTGGATGCGGAAAATCAACAACTCTGTATAGTATTGCAGGATTGATAAAACCTGAAGAGGGAGAAATATGGTTTGATGATAAAATGATAACTTCTGCTGATAGGAATTATTATCAAAGACCTCAAGAGAGAAATGTTGCTATGGTTTTTCAAGATTATGCAATATATCCTCATATGACTGTTTTTAAAAATATTGCTTTCCCTTTACAAATTTTAAACAAAGGTAAGGAGGAAATTAAAAAAATAGTTTTTAAAACAGCAAAAAGTCTTGGAATAGAAAATCTTCTTTCTAGAAAACCAAAACAACTAAGTGGAGGTCAAAGACAAAGAGTAGCTTTAGCAAGGGCAATTGTTAGAGAACCAAATTTATTTTTGATGGATGAACCTCTTTCTAATCTTGATGCTAAATTGAGAGTTTTTGCTAGAGCTGAACTTAAAAGATTGCATAAAAGATTAGGAATTACTATAATTTATGTAACTCATGATCAGATAGAGGCATTATCAATGGGGACTACAATTGCTATTATAAATGAAGGGAAAATAGAACAAGTAGGTAAACCTAATATTATATATAATTCTCCTAAAAACCTTTTCGTTGCAGGGTTTATTGGAAGTCCTCCAATGAATATGTTAGATGGTATTTTAAAACAAGAAAATGATATTACTTATATAGATCTTGGATTAACCAAGTACAGATTATCAAATAAAATAGGAAAAATCAGACAGAAGTACAATGAAAAAGTAATATTAGGTATCCGTCCGGAAGATATTGTAGTATCGAAGGAAAATGTTAATAATTCAATTAAAGGAAGAATTGATATTATAGAGCCAATGGGGAGAGAGTTTGAAATACATTTAGATATTGAGTTAAATCCATTAATTGCAGTTATTAGAAAAATTGAAAATCTTAAGCTTGGAGATGAAGTATATTTATCTTTTGATGAACAAAAAATCCATTTATTTGATAAAAATACTGAAGAAAGAATCTTGACATCAAATCAAACAGAATAATTCAACAATTTTTCTTTAAAAATATTATCAATTTCTTCCAAGCTTTACCTCTATGAGAAATCTTATTTTTCTCTTTTGTTGTTAACTCTGCAAATGTTTTATTAGGTTGAATATTGGGCAAAAAAATTGAGTCAAATCCGAAGCCACCTGATCCTCTCAATGACTTTGATAATCTTCCATTAACTTTTCCTTCAAAGATAAAGTTTTTATCAAGCGGTTCAAAATATAGTGCTATTACGGAGATAAAGGAAGCACTTGAATTTTCAAAATTATCCACAAGTTTTAAAATTCCTTCATTTCCAATAGTTTTCAGGACATAAGAAGAATAAACTCCTGGAAAACCATTTAATGGTTTATCGACAAAAAAACCTGCATCTTCAATAAAGTATGAGCCTTTTAATTTTCCTCTTATACTATTTAATTTGAATAGAGCTACGTCCTTAATGGTGTCAGCTTGAATTTCAATCGTTTTTATATTTCTATGTTTTAATTGATAACTAACTCTTTCTTTTTTAAAAAGATCCAGAATCTCATTAAATTTATGAACATTCCCAGTTATGAAATAAATTTTCTTTTGATCATTCTTCATATATATTATAGTAGCTTAAGTTTTATTTAGATAATCGGATTTATCAAGGATGCTATTAATTGTGTGAAGTAACATTCCAAAAGTTTATTTTTTATATTTCTTTATTATTTTTATATTAATTCTTATAAGAACTGCTATCTAAAAGGAAGAACCTAAAAATGGCTCGAATGCATTCAAGAAAGCGTGGAACATCAGGTAGTACCCGTCCTGCGAGATTAGAAAAACCAGTTTGGATTGAACTCTCGCCAGAAGAGGTTGAAAATGAAGTAGTTAGACTCGCGAGAAGGGGATATTCTAAATCGATGATAGGGACTATTATGAGAGATTCCCGAGGTGTACCTTTAGTAAAAGTAGTAACTGGTAAAAAGATATCGCAAATTCTTGAGGAGAATGATATAGAAGCACCTTTACCTGAAGTACTTGTAAATTTGGTAAGAAAAGCTCTTAGCATTAGAAAACATCTTGAAACAAATCATAAAGATTTAGAAGCAAAAAAAGGACTGAATCGTACTGAGTCAAAAATTTATAGATTAATAAAATATTATAAGAAGAAAAAGATTTTGGCACCAGATTTCAAATATGATCCGCAAAAAATCAGAACATTAGTAGCAAGGTAAAAGGAGGAATAAAATTGAGTTCAAAAGCAAAAAAGAAAAAGCCAAAAGTAAAGAAAGTTTCATTTAAAGATAAGCAGTGGTTTACGACAATATCTCCAAAAAGCTTTAATTTCAAACCAATTGGAGAAGTTATTGGAACAGAGGATTCTTTAATGGATAGAACTGTTGAAACTCTTTTATATGATTTTACCCAAAAATATTCGGATATTAGTTTAAAACTAAAATTTCGAATTATTGATATTAATGAGGAAGCTAAAAAGTGTAATAGTATTTTTATTGGACATGAATATACCAATGACTTTGTTAGATCCTTGGTAGGAAGAGGAAGTACGAAGATCCAAGCAATTTTTAACCTTACAACCAAAGATGATTACATATTTAGAGTCACAGTAATTTGTACAACTATTAGAAGAGCTAGAAGTAGTCAACAATTATTGATTCGAAAAATTATGCATGAAATATTGAGGGAATTTGCTAAAAGTTTAAATCATGAAAAATTTATAGCAGGGATGATATATGGAGAGTTTCAAAATCAAATTTTACGTGTTGCCAAAACCATTTATCCCCTTTCAAGCTCAGTTATTACAAAGAGTAAACTAATTTCTATTCCTGAAGGAGGAGAAGATAAAGTAGTTCCTGATAACCAATTCCAAATCGTAGAAGTAGACATCAAACGATCTAGAAAATCAGAAATTAAAAGATCAGAAAGAATAAATGTCAAAAAACTCGCACAAACCAGCAGTAAAAAGGCTTCAACTGAAGTTACGGATAACGAAGCAGAAGATTAAAGATATCAATTTTTGGATCTTATTCATTTTTAAGTTTTAAGGTCTTGTTACTTTTTAAGGATAAATGCAATTTATTGAAATATATTAAATTAGTTATATACTCAATAAATTAATATTTAAAATTTTAAATTTGATATTTTGAATTATTGTATGATTTGATAAATATGTCTTCCCAAGAAGGTAATCGAAATAACAATTATTCATTTGATGATTATTTGTTAGTACGCAATTCTTTTAATTATTATAAAGATGACAAATTTTTGCAGCACCTGGTTGAAAAGTATATTCCTCAAGAAGAATTAGAAAAAATTGATAAAGATCTGCGCGCACTCTCTGATTATGTATCTATTAGATTTAGAAATCTTGCTGATAAAGCGAATGAATTAGAGAACAGAATAAAAGTAACTAAAATAAAACATTTTGATGCTTTTAACCATCGGATCGATAGGATTGAAAGGTGTTTAGAAACAGAAATATTAGAGCGAGAAATATTTAGCCTTGGACTTTTCGATCCAGCAAGAAACTCTGCTTGGAGTAGATTTGTGAAAATTTTCTTATTATATGAGAATGGAGAAGCAGGAGTGATGTGTCCGATTGCTTGTACCCACGGAGCAGTTGAACTTATGAAGAAATATGAAAATCAATTAAGTTTAGATGCGCTTAATATATTTAAGCATATCAGAGACGGAAAACAGGGGGAATATGGTAAGGGTGCACAATTTGTTAGTGAAATTCAAGGTGGAAGTGATGTTCCTGCAAATTTAGTAGAAGCAGTTTTTGAAGAAGAGGAGGGTTCAGATGGAGTTTCGAATTGTTGGAGACTATATGGACAGAAATTTTTCTGTTCTGCAGTTCATACAGATTATGCAATTTTAACAGCAAAACCAAAAGGCACGGATTCATCTACAAGAGTAGCTGCGTTTGTTGTTCCGTCATGGCTCCCCGGTAAAAAAGAACTGGAAATCAGAAACTCCTATACTATCGATAGATTAAAGCAAAAATTAGGAACCGCAGAGTTACCAACCGCAGAAATAACCTATAATGGTGCTGTGGCATATCCAGTTGGTCCACTTGAAAAAGGATTGGCAGATATTGTTGGGATTGTATTATCATTATCTAGACTCCATGTAGCCTTCGGAATGGCTGCTGGTGCTTTACGTGTGGCTAGAGAAGCTATTTTATATGCTCAATTCAGAACTGCTTTCGGTGTTCCTATAGCTTCGTTCCCTCTAATGATTAACCAAATAAATGATTTAGATCATTTTGCAAAAAGAACTTGTGCTGGTACTTTTAAAATTTACTCAGAGTATATCAATTTCGGTGAAAAACTTATTAGCGGGATAAGAGAATTAGAAAAGATTGAAAATATTGAAGAGAGAAAACGTCGTTTTAGATTGCGTGAATTAGTTATGTTGCAAAAAATTGTAGTGGCTGATGAAGCTCCAGCCATGATTCGAAAGGCTATATCTTTTTTTGGTGGTCATGGTATAATGGAAGACTTTCTATCTTTTCCTCGTCTTCATAGAGATTCTATGATAATGGAATTATGGGAAGGCCCACGAAATGTATTACTTACCCAAATCCATCGAGATTTATCCCGAGTTAAGGATTGGTATCCTTACGAAGAGTTTTGTAGGGATTTGCTTAAAGGTTCCGAGGAGGATCTTATTGAAAAGTATATTGAGGAATTCACAAAAATAATGAATCATGAAAGTCTTCTCAGAAATGATAATGAAACATTAAAAATTTGTCAAAATTGGGAAGAGTTCTCAAATAGACTTTTTATTGCTTACCAGGAAGCAGCACTCAAAGAACTTAATTATCAAGAGAAACCTATGAAATTCTCAAAGTTGATTCGTGAATTTAAGAAAAGAAATTTAGGAACTGGGTAAAAAAAATCATTCTTTTTCAGATTTTAATAGAAAATGTTATGTTTTACTATTAATTTTCCGTAAGAATCTTGATAGTAAAGTGTGTTAGGAGGTACATCATCATTAACTAATGTATGTGCGCCTATAATTGAATTTTGACCTACTTTTTTTCCACACATTATACTAGCATTAATTCCAGTCTGAGAATTTGGACCTATAATTGCACCTAGTTTTCTACGACCTGAATCAATAAGTTTATTATTTATTTTCATTTTAACCGATTTATTATCAAAACGTAAATTTGATAACTTAGTACCTGCTCCCAGATTTACATTTTCACAAATGATACTATCTCCAATATAATTAAAGTGTGGAACAGCGGTTTTCGAGAAAATTACAGAATTTTTTACTTCAGACATTCCAATATGACAATCATTTTCTATAACTGTATAAGGCCTTATAAATGCATTTGGGCCAATTAAATTATTTTCCCCTATATAACAAGGACCTTGAATAAATGATCCTGATTTTACTTTAGTACCCTTACCAATATGGACGTTTCCTTGAATTTCCACATTTCTTTCAACATACCCATTGATTTCTATTTGTATCTGATCAAGTAAAAATTGAGTAACATCAAATATCTGCCATGGTAATCCAATATCATTCCAAATGTATTTATCAATTGTACAACCAAATATTTTTCCATTAAGTTTGTTGATTAAAATCTGCATCGAATCAGTAAATTCGTATTCATTCCTAATAGACTTTTGAGTTCTTTCAATAGCATCAAAGATCAATTGATTAAATATATAAATTCCTGCATTTGCTAAATTTCCTACTTGTTTATCAATACTAGGTTTTTCAATTATGTCCTCTACCAAGTTTTTCGAATTAAGTTTTATAATACCGTAATCTTGGGGATTATTTACACTTAAAAGAGTAATCAAACCCTCATATTTATGTTCTTTATATTTTTGAATAATAAATTTAAAAATTTCTGGATCTACAAACAAGTCTCCATACATCATTAAGAATTCTTCTTCAACATAGTCTTTAGCATAATTAGCTGCATGAGCTGTTCCCAAATATTGACTTTGAGTAATAAAATCTATTTTTACGTTATGTTTTTTAGCAAAAGTTTCAAAATAATCAATAATAATCTCTTTTTTGTATCCTACAATAATTAAAATATCATTAATTTTTGCATCTATAAGTCCTAAAATAATGTGTTCTAGCAGAGGTTTCCCTAATAAAGGGATCATTGGTTTTGGTGTCGAGGAGGTGATTGGCCTTAAACGTTTTCCTTCTCCAGCTGCTAATATTACTGCTTTCATAGAACTAATCCAACAATTAAATAATTAATTTATTTGGTCAAAAGTTTTTACTACTTCATCTAAATAAAATTTTAAATGCTTAAAAGGTCTTAAGTTTCCTGAAAATTCTTCTCGAAAAGCAGAATCCAATGACAGTTTGGATTTGAATTGTTTGAAAATTGTTTTTATTTTATAAAAGTTTCCTGTAGCAATGAAGTCTAATGAATATCCATTAATATTTCCAAATAAAATAATTCTTTTACTATTATTAGCATTTTGATTTTCAGTATCAACTATATGAATTTCTTTTATTTTTGTTTTTGTACGAATTTGCGTATTCATAGAAATTGTAGCTAATTTAGCGGAAAGATCTGAGCTAAATAACTCTATACTAACATTATCTTTATTTCTTTCATAATTAGGTATAAGTTTATTATCATATAATTCAGAAATAATCGGTAATCCTTGAGCGGAGATACCTGCATATAATATCGCATTGGGTCTATTATTAGCATCTTTCGTATAGATTTTTTCTTCTTCTAATGGGTCTAAATATTTATCTTTTAGATAATCGGTAATTAGATTGATAACATCATTAAAAGTAGGTTCTTCGGAAGAGAACCCTAACCTATCTAAATCACTGTACTGAATGTTGACTTGCCTAGAGAAATCTTTAAGCATATCAAAGGCATAGGTCGAACCAACACTATATTTGCCAATACTACAAAAAAATAAATTTTGACCAGCTTTGGTTAAAAAATGCTCAACGATTATCCTTTCTCTTCCAAACTTTTTATCTTTCAAACAAATCTTTTTTAGACGCCATGACTTCTCTGAAATTAATAATTTCTCAACAAACAGTACAATCTCAAATGCATTATATTTTTTTTCATTAGAGCAATAGAGAATTTTATCTTCTAAGATTATTGCAAAGCCTGAGATCATAGGGAAAACTTTAAGAAGGTAAGCTGTAAAAATAATAACTCTTATTATAGTAAAAATTATTGTATTATTAATTTTTTTTGATTTAAATGTATAAAAACTTTTTGCTGTGGAAAGTAGGAAGCATTTACCTTATAAGTAAAAATTTTATTAAAATTAAATACCTTAACATATTAATTATTAAAAATCAATTTGAAAATGGTATCACTAAAAGAGACTGATAAAATTAAAATCAATAAAGCAGCTGCGCTTCTTCTTAATTCTAAAAATGGGTTAGTTCTTACAGGTGCAGGAATTTCAACAGAATCAGGTATACCAGATTTTAGAGGGGATAGTGGAATATGGCAGAAGTATAAACCAGAAATCTATGGAACTATTGAATCTTTCTTAAATGATCCAAGTAAGTTTTGGAAGATGGCAGAAGATATAGCTCCCACACTGTTTAATGCTGAACCTAATAAAGGACATATTGCCATTGCTGAACTTGAAAAAATGAATATTATTAAGGCAGTTATTACTCAAAATGTGGATGAATTACATCAAAAAGCAGGTAATATAATAGTGTATGAAGTACATGGAAATATTAACAGATTTACATGTCTAGGATGTCGAGCTAGTTATAATAAAGAACAAATTTTGAGAAAAATTAAAAAAGAAAAACAAAGACCTCCTTTATGTAATTATTGTGGTTTATCTTTGAAACCCTCAGTCGTATTATTTGGTGAAAATCTACCGAACTTTGAAAAATATATGTCAATAGATTTAGCAAAGAAGGCAGATGTAATGTTAATTGCTGGATCTTCTCTTGAAGTGGCTCCTATTTGTGATTTACCGTTATACACGTTAAGGGAAGGAGGAAAATTAATCATAATTAATGACGAAGAGACTAGCTTGGATGAACGTGCAGAAGTCGTTATCAATAATAAGACAGGTATAATTTTGCCATTAATAGTTGATGAGATCAAGAAAACTATGGTTGAAAGTCAAAAAGAAATTAATATTTGAACTGTTTTGATGAAAATAATTGTGAGACAATATATTTATGATTACTGAAAATGTAATTATTAAAGATTGGCGTAATATCGATTTTTCTTTGGGATTAATTTATCCCAGTGAATTTAAATTAGGGATGTCTTCATATTCTATTAGACTTCTCTATTATTTTATAAATTCATTCAAAAATATTGCATGTGAACGGATTTTTTTACCCGATAATATTAATATAAAGTATCCCGCTTCTAAAGACTTCAATCCTAAAGATATATTAAGATCTCTTGAGAATAAAATATTACCAGATGAATTTGATATACTAGGTTTTTCACTCCATTTTGAAAATGATTTTAAAAACATTTTTTGGATCCTTGAAAAAGCAGAGATCCCTTTTTCATATCAAAAAAGACTAGAAATAATTAGATCAGGAAATGTTCAGTTACCATTAGTAATAGCCGGAGGTCCTGTTATCACCTCAAATCCAATTCCATTCAGTAAATTTTTCGATCTTCTATTTATTGGTGATTCAGAGGAAAGTCTACCAAAATTTTTTAATTTATACCAAAGGTATAAAGAACAAAAAATAAATCTTAAAGAATTCTTAGACATTGCTAAGGAAATTGAAGGAATTTTTGTTCCTGCTGTAAGTAACAGACCAAGGAGAGCCATTCTTAAAAATATTGATAATTCTCCAACACCATTATTTCAACTAATCTCTAAAACTCATAAAAACAATTCAGTTTTTGAACCTAATTTTTTACTGGAAGTTAATAGAGGATGTCCTTTTCAATGTAAATTTTGTATATCCTCTTTTCATAATTCTCCATTCAGGAATAGAAGTTTTAATAGTATCATCAATGCTATCAAAGAAAGTATAAAAATCAGTAATTATGAAACTATTAGTCTTATTGGATCATGTGTTTCAGCTCATCCTAAATTTCACCAAATTTGTAAGTATATCAATGATATTGGTAAAAGATTGACCGTGCCTTCAATTCGAATAGATCATTTAACACAAGACTTAATCAAAATTTTTGAAAAAGCAGGTATAAGGACTATAACAATTGCTCCAGAAACAGGTTCAGAAGATTTAAGGTTTGCTTTAGGAAAAAAAATATCTAACGAAAAAATAATAACTACCATAAAAGAAATAAGAGATTCTCTAATTAAAAATGTAAAATTTTATTATTTAATTGGATTACCAAATGAAACTGAGGAAGATATTGATGACATAATTGAATTATTAAAATCCATAAGTAATTTAGGTTTCCCAAAGAATTCTTTACGGGTAAATATTAACCCATTTATTCCAAAACTCAACACACCTTATGAGAAAGAAGTTATATTTTATTTGACTGAAAATTTAAGCAGTTTATTAAAGAAATATCAAAAACTATACCATGAACTTAAATCTTTAACTTCAATTAAGTTAAAATTTAAGAATTTCAAAAATATAACTAAAAATGCTAGACTTCAAACTTTGATATCCATAGGAGATCTTCAGGTGTCTGAGATCCTCCTAAAAACCTATTTGAATGGAGCTACCTTTACTTCGTTGCAAAAAGCTGAAAAAGAATTAGATTTCTCCTTTGATAACTACCTTTTAAAAATAAGAAACTGCTATAGCCCTTGGAATTTATAATATTAAAATAAAAAGAAATAAAAAAGAAAAAAATTTAGTTAATCTTCTTAAATACTTTTTTTGAGGCTTTACAAACGGGGCAATTTTCTGGTGGTTCACCTTCATGAGTATACCCACAAACAGGGCATATGTAAAGATCATTTTTCTCTAAATCTTTACCACTCTCTACAGCTTTTAAAGCAGCTTCATATAATTTATGGTGGACTTTTTCTACCTCATTAGCATAGTTAAAAGTTCTCTCGGCATCAGTATTTCCTTCATTCTTAGCTGCTTCAAGAAATTCAGGATACATGTTAGTAAATTCATAATGTTCACCTTCTATAGCTTCCTTGATATTATCAAGTGTAGATTTTATACCACCCAGAACTCTAAGATGATTATGAGCATGAACCGTCTCAGCGGCAGCAGCAGCTCGAAACACCTTAGCAACTTGAGGAAATCCTTCTTTTTCTGCTTTTTCAGCAAAAGCTAGATATTTTCGATTAGCTTGTGATTCCCCTGCAAATGCTGTTTTTAGGCCTTCTTCGGTTTTTGACATAATATAATCAACCTATTATAAGTTATCATTTAAAATTATTCTATAAATTTTTTTAACTTGGTTTTTATAATTCATAAATCTATACCTAAGATAAATCATTCTAGATTTTAACAAACGAATTAGTATTTGAAGATAGAGTTAATTTATCGTAAATTTATCGTTTTCTTTCTTTTGAAAAATTTCAAAACATTTTCTTTATAGAACCAACTATTTGAGTCAAATAATGGGCGGCTACTCCAAATTTTACGTGCGAATCAAAAACTAAAATTATAAAGTATTTATTTTGTACATATTCTGAAAAAATGAATCTTTTATCTTTCAACGTATAAAAGAGTTTTAAGATTGAATTATTATGAATTTTTACGCGAAACTCCACCTCTTTTAAGAAACTTTTTAAATCAATCTTGTTATATGAGGAATATATTACAATTCCTCTGTCAGTTAAGAGAATTACTCCATCAATTTCGTCTAAAGAGTTAATTCCCTTTACATATTCAATAATTTCCTGTTCAGTTTTTGAGTTAAATACTGAACTAAAACAATCATCAATTATGTTATCTATAATATCATTAAACTTGCCATCATAAACGATTTGTTCATCAATGTCAATTTTATTTTTAATCATATAGCTTTTAACTCGCTTATTGATTTTAAAAACAATCTCTTCTAAAAAATTCTCATTTTCAATTGAATCACATAAAATGTTATAGTTTATATTACCTTTTTCAAAAATAACGAACTTTACATCACCCATTTCTAAGGTTTTAAATTTCTTTCCAATCATTTCCTTAGAAAATGACATGATTGCTGTTATAAACGGAGAAACTAAATTTTTCTCTACTTCAAAATAGTTAGTAAAATTCTTACTATAAAAACAGATGCCTGCATTATTAAAGATAAATATATTATGGATATTTGTATTATCATAGGATCTTTTAATCACAGCAGGCGAAGATATTTTATCTTGTATCCCCATGATGATTAATTAAAAAATAACTATATAAAGAACATACTTTTAATTCTGTAAGTGTTTTAGGTTTAATGACCAAGATAAGTTTGTTTCTTTTCCAAAAAATTAAGAAAAATATCAATTAGTCGAGTTGTTATTAAATAAGAAATTGGATAAAAAATAATCCATAAGATAAGACCAATTAACTTCATATTTTTGGATTTTCTTTTTACATCAATTATTTTTGGTAATCTATAGTAAATAAGTTTCTTCTCGTTTTTTTCATCACTTACAATTCCTTTCCTATTAAATCCTTGTTGATATAGGTTATTCCTCTTTATAGATTTAAAATCACGATATATCCATATTAACCATCCTGCATAATAATCTTTTGAATTAATAGTCCTAATTGTATAATCAAGAACTTCTAACTGTTTTTCTTCACTATATTTTAATTGTTTATTCCAATCAGCGCGAAAACCAAATTTAGCACCTGCACCAAATTCTGTATAAATCCAAGGTTTGTTTTGAACGGGTGTTCTCATTATATCTAAGACTAGATTAATCATTTTTTCATGTCCAAAATACCATCCGAAATAAGTATTAATTGTTGCAACATCTATGTATTTCCTTGTTAAATCTAGTATAATTTTCCTAGAAACACAAGTAACAATCCGGGTATCATCCATATTTCTCGCAAGATCCATTAAATTTCTTATAAATTTGGCGCAATTTCTTCTATGTAATGGAGCTTCGTTTCCTCCGCTCCACCAACTCACAGAAGGATGATTGAAATCACGTTTGATTAACTCTTTCAACATATTTGCAGCAGTATTATATGTTTGTGAATTCCCAAAATCACAATGTTGATATACTGGAATCTCTTCAAGAAGTAATATTCCTATTCTATCAGCAATTTCAACTAAAGACTCATCATGAGAATAATGAGCTGTTCGAAGAGTATTGAACCCAAGCTTTTTAATATTCTCTATATCTTCTACTCGTTTTTCATACGGAATTGTTCGTCCGTAAGGCATATATTCCTCATGTAAACTAACACCCTTCAAAAACATCTTCCTTTTATTTAGATAAATTTGGGTTCCTTTGATGTTAATTTGTCGTATGCCAAACCTATATTTATCAATTATTTTATCGTTCGATTGAGGTAAATTTTTAAACATTAGTAGATGATATAAATAAGGATCTTCGGGAGACCATAATTGAGGATTTGATATATGAACTGTAAAGGATCGCCTTTCAGAGACACCCTCATCAACTCCTTCGAATAAAACCTGTGTTTGTGAAGAGTCTAATATTTGCCATTTCAATGGAAATGTCTCAATAATTTTGTAGGTTACTACAATCTCACTTTCACTTTTTGTTATCACATTAGTTTTGATTCGAACCTCTTCTATTCTTTGTTTATCTAATTCTAATAAATTAACATCTCGATAGATACCACCCCAATTAAACCAATCAAAAGAAAGACTTGGAATTCGGTCAGATTTTCGGTAATTATCTGTTCTAACAACAAGAAAATTATTTTCATCTCTAATTATGTTAGTAGCATCAAAAGAAAATGGTGTAAATCCACCATTATGCATTCCTAAGTAATAACCATTACACCATACTTTTGTATTATAGTTTGAACCCTCAAATTTAATAATATAATCATAAAAATTGCTATTTTTTTCTTTTTTTAAGTCAAAATGGAAAAAATGCCAAAAAATTCCTTCAAAATATTCAAAATCTTGGAGGAGATTATAGCTTTTTGGGATTTCAATATCAATAAGATTTTTATCGCTTTCAGCATAAACTTCTGGAATGTACCATTTTTGTTTAATCCCAATATTACTAAGATCAGGTTTACATTTCCAGTTTCCATTAAGAGAAATTGCTTTCATTTACAATATTCTTCCTTTTTGACAAATTAAGTAATTAACGATTAGATATTTAACATATCTTATTAAATATTTTATTAATTTTAAATTCTGCTCCCATTTTTGTATATTTTGGAACTGACAAAAATTGCATTTAGAAGGTTGTTATTCATCGTTTAAGATAATCTAACCTTAAAGTTTAAAAATAAGGAAGACGGATTAATAATTAAATTAAATAATTTATTTAAAACATTTTTAAAACATTAATGGAGGAATAAAAAATGGCTAAAAAAGCAGCTGTGGAGGCTCTTTTTGTAAAAAGTAAGGTTCGAGAATACATAAAAGGCAAAGGGTGCAATACTAGTGGGGATTTAATTGATGGTCCAGCACTTAATGATGCTATTATTAACATTCTCGAAAAAGCAATCGCAAGAGCTAAAGCAAATAACAGAAAAACAGTCCAAGAAAAAGATTTATAGTCTTTTTATCTAAAAGTTTAAATTTTTTTTTTTCCGATCTATTTTTTTACTCAAATTTCACAAAGAAATCATTAAATTCATACTCCATTGAAGCTTAAATGTTTAAAATAAAATGTGGTAGGTAACACACACAACCCACAAATAGTTAATTAAGAATAAAACTTTCAACCCAAATCGCCTTATACCTTATCCTTATTCTGAAGGAATTAGAAATTTTTATTCTTCTTTTAACTAACTTTTTACATTATTTGAATTATTTGTTGGATATTTCTTTATCAATTATAAAAAATCCAATTGATAATATACTTTTAAGTCTCTGTAAATCATCTTTTAATCTTTTTACACGTTTAAAAGGTCCCGATACAGCAATAATCTCTAAGCATTTCTCATACTCTAAATGAACGTGCATAGTTGAGATGATTATATCATGAAAATGATGTTGTATATCATTTTTTAAAATTTCATCTGTTTGTTGAACGCTAGCATATATAGATTTTGAACTATAGTCATGATCATGTTCAGAATCATGTAAATCATCATGAGAATGTTCATGATTTAAATCAACATGTTCGTGAGTCATCATTAATGTAATGCATCCAACTACATTTTCAGAAACAACGGAAATATTTTCTTCTTGTACCATAAAAAGATGCATAGATTTTCTAATAGCATCAGATCTCGATATGCCTATCTTATTTCTAAATTCCTCAAATTTTTCATACTGATCTTGGGGAAGAGAAATTGTAAAACGTTTATATTCTTCCATTTTAACCAATTAAATATTAAATTTTAATAGAATAAAAAGAATTTATTTTCTTATCAATATAGCAATTGGTACACTTGCTTCTCGCCATTGGGCAATTTTACCGCTATATTCTAAATCAAGTTTAAACCGACCATGATCTCCGATAATTATCATCAATGAATTTGATCTTAACTGTTTATAATTACCCAGTATCCATTTATCCGTTCTATTAATTAATTTTTCAATTAAATCTTCTGGAGTTCTTTGCTTTAGCTGTTGTTGTTGTTTATGCAGATTCTCGAAGTCTAAATAATGCATCCATGAAAGGTCATGAGTATTGATAACTTTCGCTGATTCAACCCAAGTACTCATATCAGTATCTTTGGCTATAGATTTAGTACCACCATCATATCTTTCAATATCTTTTTTTCTTCCGATAAGACAAGATGACTTTCCAGCGTTATTTATAGCCTTTAAAAGGTGAAATCCATTCGGTTCAACATCAAATCCACCGAAAATTAGCTGGTGCAATACACCTAAAGTATAAGGATTTTTTGTGCTTAATAATAACATAACCTCAGAGTTAGTAATCATAAACTGTGGTTTAAGGTAAGTAATTTCAAATAAGCCAAAGTTATCAATCATATTTATGCTGATTCGCTCAATATCTCGGTATAATTCAACAATTTTTTGAATTGGTTCAGGTATTGTATTATGAGGAAGGTCGATATTTAATAACTTTAAAATTGTTGCTGGTAGTTGGGTCAGATAAGCCTTAAGAGTTTGCAGTTCTGACATATTTAATATTGCCTTTAAATTGGAATAATTGATCTATTTTTAATAATTCTTAATATTATTAAATAGCTAATATAATTATAAAATTGTTGTTACATTCATTATCGAGTTTGATATTAAATTCTTAAAAAGAGTAAAATGAGACTAATATACATTGATTTACAGAACTCTGGAATTTCAGGAGATATTTTTTTAGCAGCTCTTTTAGGCTTGGTTCCTGAATACCATAACATTTTGGGAAAATTGGAAGGTCTAAAGAATATAATGTCTGACGTAGTTAAGTTGGATATAGAATTAAATAAATCAGAAGTCAATGGAATACAAGTTAATCAAATGAATATCGAAATAAAAGAAGGAAAAAATCATAGAACTGCTAAAAACCTTCAAAAAGCTTTAAGTGATTTTTTAGAAAATCTCAAAATTTCAACTAATGCTAAAAAATATGCTTTTGATGTCCTAAATTCATTAATATCAGCAGAAGCTCAAGTTCATGGTGAACTCATTAAAAAAATACATCTGCATGAACTAAGTTCTGTGGATACTTTAGTAGATATAATAGGAGTTGCATTAGCAATTGATAGTATCAATGGTTTTGATAAAGATTTTAAAATATGTTGTAGTAAAATTCCTCTAGGTGGAGGACAAATTAATACAACACATGGAATTTTAGCTGTACCAGCTCCCGCTACTTTAAAAATCTTAGAAGAATCTAATTTGATAACTTATGGAGGTCCAATAGAATCAGAATTAGTAACTCCAACTGGAGCAGCGTTATTAACTAATCTTTATCCTAAAGTTTTGAATTACACTCCAGATATGAAAATTATAAAGACAGTTTATAGTACAGGACAAAAGAAGTTTAAAGATTTCCCTAATGTTTTAAGGTTATTTTATGGTGAGCTTCAAGGAATAAGACTTTCTAATAATCAACATCCACTAGAAAATTTTGCTGAAAAAGTTACTGTTTTAGAAACTGATATTGATGATGTTACTGGCGAAATAATTGGAAATTTTATATCTAATCTAGAAAAAACAGAGATTTTAGATGTTCAAGTATTTCCAACTATAACGAAGAAAAACCGACCAGGATATAAATTAGAGGTTTTATGTTACCCTGAACATACATTTAAATTAATTGAAAAAATAATTTATGAAATAGGTACATTAGGAGTAAGATTCAATATCATCAATCGTATATGTATCGCTAGAGAATTTGAAAAGAGAAGTATAGAAATAAATTATGAAACTTATGAGGTAAATTATAAAGTTTCATATTTTAAATCTGAACAAGGTATAAAAGTTGTCAATATTAAACCTGAATATGAAGACTTGAAAAAAATAAGTGATACCACAAAATTGGCTATAAAACAGGTACAATTATTAGCACAATCAAAAATAAAAGAAATTTATGATAAGTTTGGAACAAATGATTAGACAATTAATAATAAAAATATAAAAAAAAAGTTGAAATATAAGTTCTAATGTTTCATTTCTTAATATTTATCAACATTAAACTTATGTAAAATATACTCATCTTCAACCATTTCTCTTGAAAAGTCCTCTAGCCTCGAAATCTCCTTTTTAATTTCTTTAACTCTTCTTAATTTACCTAAATCTTGAAATAGTTCTGATGCTTCTTGAAAAGTTTTGATACATATATCAAAATTACCAGACACTTCAAGATCTTCAGCAAGAAATACTAATCCTTCAGCTGTTTCTAGTTTTTTACCAAGTTTTTTTTGAATTTTTAAGGATTGATAATGATATTTCATACTTTCAGCGTGTTGTTTAAAAAGAGAATATGTTCTTCCAAGTGCTCTTAAAACTAATGCTTCTTCTTCAGTTAAATTATTTTCTCTGCAATGAGTTAAAATAGCTTCTAAAAATTGAATATAATCATTTTTATTCTTTAATTGAGTTCGATCGATGCGTTCAATTGCTTTCTCATAGTTTTCAATGGTGTTAAGGATATCACCATCCTCAAAAAACCTTTTTGATCTTTCAAAAAGTTCAATATGATCAATAGATGCGACCATCTGGGTCTCAACTACTTATTGTTAGAATTTTTTTTTTGATATTGTTAATTGAAAAATAAGTTCAATATTTATTATATTAATATACCTATTTATAGTTATCTATCTTAAATTAGCTAGTTAGAGATATCAAAAAGGGATAATATAATTAATATTTTAAGGTCTCGCTCCTATTAAAAAAATTGCTCAAATAATTGTTTAAGTAAAAATTTCTTTTAGAATAGAAAATTTAGTTATTTTTAAAGAGAGTTTTTAAAAAAAAAGGGGGAAATTTTGATTAAAAATTAACTCATCAATTATATCATATTTAAAGGTCCAAAAATACAAACAGCCACTATCCCTATACCATAAATGATTCCGATTACTTTAGATTTTTGTTTAATATCTGGTAAGTCATAGACATAAAAAGCTCCAACAAAGAAGTAAAAATACCCAATAAGAAATATTAGAATAACACCCCAGGGAGTAGCATTCCACCAAGGATACTCCCAAACTAACATCCCTGCTATATTTAATAGTATCTCAACAAATACCGCGAATGCTGCAAATATAGCTGCAAAAAACCATCGATTAGGGATTCTGTCAAAAATTTTCTTGTTTTTATCATCTGGGAGCATTTTTCCAAAAACAAGTCCAGCTATGGAGAACATTAAAGCAATTTCAAGATTCCAACCAACCATTATAACAAAAGCACTATTACCTGGAGTAGTCCAAAAAGCAGAGTGCCCTGTAAATGTTAATACTAATGCGTTCCATGTTTCATTGATTAAATCTAATCCAAATACAGCAAGTCCAGAAAAGATAACATTCCAATTTTTTGTTTTTTGAGCTTTCTGAATCTCATTAGCCCATAGGTACATAACTAGGACTAGAATGGGTATTATATACCAAGCATTATCAGTAAAAATTCGAAGATTTGATAAAGCTTCTAATGAAGCTGGTGTTTGTAGCATATATTTCACTTTTTTAATTCTTTTTAATAATTTTAATTATTAATTAAGAAAAAATTAAACTAGAGTATTTATATAGTTTTTCTAATAATTTTCTTTCTAAATTTTAAAAAAGTTGTTAATAAAATGAATGTAATCTGTAATTAAATCTCAGTTCAAGATTATTCAGCAATTTTATTAGCAATAATAGCTGCTGAAGCACCCGCGCCAAAACCATTGTCTATATTTACAACAAGTAGACCTGGTGAACATGATTGTAACATTGTAATTAATGCTCCCTTTCCTTTTTCACCCATTCCATAACCACTTGATATTGGGACACCTATAACTGGAACATCAACAAGTGCAGCAACTACGCCCGGAAGAGTTCCTTCCATTCCAGCGCAAACTATGATTATATGGACTCCTTTTTTTATCATTTCTCTTAATGGCGTAAAAAGACGATGAATACCAGCAATTCCAACATCATAACTAGAGACAACTTCGCACCCCATGGCTTTAACAATTACTTCAGATTCTATTGCAATAGGGACATCAGAACTTCCAGCAGTAATAATTCCTACAACTCCACCTTTTTTGGGAAATTGATAAGATGATTCTTTGATGATGACAATCCGCCCTAATATATTAATATCAATTTCATAATTATCACTATTACTAAAATTATTAATAATTAGAGCTTTCTGTTCCTCATTATAACGAGAAATTATCGCGAATTTTTTCCTTTTAAGAAACCCATAGATGATATCTAATAACAATTGAGCATCTTTATTCTGAGCATAAATTACTTCGGGAATTCCTGTTCTAGTTTTACGGAAAATATCTAATTTTGCTAGATCTCCAATTTCTTCAATAATATTAACTCTTAATAACTTTTCAGCATCATCTAATGATATTTTATTCTCTACTAAATCCTTAAGTATATCTCTAATTTCACTCATATAGAATCCTAAAATATTACACTTTTTAGTTAAATTCAATGAATTTAACATAAATTTTGTATTTTACTAATTTTTGAAAAAAAATAATAACTAATCAAGATAATTATAAATTACAATTCTAATAATTATAAATCCTATGTTGATGTGATATAATATATGAAAATTGACTATACTTCTTTCAAGGATGTAAAGTTAAAAGGGAAAAAAGTATTGATGCGAGTTGATATCAATTCGAACATTGATTTAGAGAAAATGGAAATTAGGGATTCTCCTCGAATAAGAGCTTTAGTTCCTGCTTTAAACGAGTATTTCAAAAAAACTGCAGTGATCATTCTAGCTCATCAATCACGTCCAGGGAGTGATGACTTTACTGACTTAGATATTCATGCAAAAGAGATAGAAAAGCATCTTGGTAGACCTGTTAAATTTGTTAAAGATATTTATGGTGAACAAGCTGTAAATGCAATTAAGGAACTTAAACCTGGTGAAGTATTGGTTCTTAATAATGTTCGAAAATTTGAAGGAGAAATGAAAAACTATAAAGATTTTAAAGAAGCAGAAAATACAGAAATGGTAAAAGTTCTTTTTCCATTAGTTGATTATGTAATAGTTGATGCTTTTGGAGCAGCACATCGTGCACATGCATCTATTGTTGGATGGCCAAAAATGATAGCGGGTCCTATAACAGATAAAGAATTAGATGCCTTGAAAAAGATTATGCAAGATCCTGATAAACCTATGGCTATGTTAATTGGAGGTGCTAAAGCTATAGATAAATTTAAAGCAATGAAATTTAATTTTGACAATGAAAAATTGGATTATGCTCTTTGTTCAGGACTCACAGCTATTTTAATCTTTGAAGCATTGGGTAAAAATATGGGAGAATCAAACCTTAAAATAATAGCAGAGGATTTAGAAGCCAATAAGGATATGATTGTAAACACTTATGAAAAATATAAGGATAAAATTCTACTTCCTGAAGATTTAATTATTGATGACAATGGTAATAGAAAAACTATTAATATTGATGAGGCAGGAACTTACAATACAACAACAGGTGATATTGGAGAAAAAACTGTTGAAAAATTTAATGAAGTGCTGATGAAGTGTAAAACAATTGTAGCAAATGGTCCTCCAGGTATATTTGAAAAAGAAGTGTTTAGAAAATCGACGAATGAAATTATAGATACTATGGTTGAAGCCACAAAGAAAAACAAAGCGCTAACAATTATTGGTGGTGGAGAAATGGGTGCAGCAGCTTCAATGGCAGGAAAAGCTGATGATGTTTCGTTTATCTCAACAGCTGGAGGGGCAATGTTAGAAATCCTTTCCGGGAAAGATTTACCAATGATTCGAGCTTTAAGAGAAAAAAAGATTTAAATTTTCTATACTAAAATTTTTTTATTTTTACATTATTTTTATAACTAGGTATATCATCTTTAAATTAAGAAGGTTTAATATTATGAAAGAAGAAGTTGAAGATAAATGGGATATTTCTTATTGTGGTTTGAACTGTGCTAGTTGTGAAATTTATCTAGCATCACACGGAGATGAAAAACTGCAGAAAGAATTAGTGCAATGGTTCAAAAAGAATATTGATCCTAATATCGATTATATGAGTTGTGAAAGATGCAGAGGTCCTAAAGGTAAATGTTGGACTGAAGATTGTGATTTAAGGTCTTGTGCAATGAAAATGAATTTAGAATATTGTTTTGAGTGTTCTGAATTTGTTTGTTCTAAATTAGAGAAGTTTGCTAATAACGGTCCAGACCACCATAAAAGAACAATTGAAAATATGAAAGAAATGAAGAAATTAGGAATTAATAAATGGAAATCTTTGCAAAATGGAACACAATTTTGTCCTTAATTGGTGTCTTATAACCCGAAGATCCAGAAAAAAACTTAAAAATTAATCAAAAAAATCATTTACCTTTAAAAATTGCTTTCCCAGGCCCATTTTTCTTAAAAGATTCTATCCCAATCTTAATGTCCTCTGTCTTAAAAAGCTTAGGAGCAATATCCAACAATAATTTATCAGATTCTTTTAATCCTTTATCGTAATATTCTCTTAATAACTTTTTAATTGTGTTAAATGCTATTGTTGGACCATTTAATTGGATTTTCATAAATTTTATAGCTTTGGTATTGAGATCTTGTTCTGGTAATACTCTATTGATAACATTCCATTTCTCTAAAATTTCAGCTTTTTTAAATCGGCCTCCTAAAGCGATCTCTTTTGCTCTTGTCATCCCAGTTCTCTGAGCTAACCTCTGAACACCTCCACCTAAAGGAACAATCCCAATCAATACTTCAGCGGCAGAAAATTGAGCATTTTCACTAGCCCAGATATAATCGCATGCTAGTGCTAATTCAAAGCCTCCTCCTACGCACATTCCTTTTACCGCTGCCATTGTAGGAAAGGGTAATTGCTCTATTCGACATATAATATTCAAAAATCGCCTTACCATTCTTTTTGTAGACTCCTCAACTTGGTTTTTAAATAATGTCACATTAGCTCCAGTTGAAAAATTACCATTATCAACTTTGAATAGAAGAGCTCTGGTTTCTTGAGTTTCTACTTTATTTAAGATGACCTCTAATTCTTTAATAAAATCTATGTCGATGAGATTCAAAGGTTTATCTATAAAATTAATTATATTTAGTCCTTCATCTTCCTCAAAATTCATTTTAACCATACTATTATCACATTTCTTTCAAGTAGTTTATTGAAAGAGCGTAGATTTCAATTTATTAAATTTGTGTTTTTTAAAAATAAGTATTTTTCAAAACAATTATATAAGGTGTTTGAGTAGACATAATTTTTATACTTAATTTCACAAGAAAACTAATAAAATATTTATTTTTTAATATTATAAATTACATACGAGTAATTGTAAAATTTATAATAATTAATAAAAGGGCCCGTGGTCTAGAGAAATTTCGGTTTCCAAATTTCGGAGAACTCGGTATGACGTCCGCTTGACGTGCGGAAGGTCGTGCGTTCAAATCGCGCCGGGCCCATTAAAAAACTTAATATTAAGGTTAAAATGCCAATAAAGATACGTTGGACATCAAAGGAATATTTTGGAATTTTTTTATTACTACTTGGAATGAGTGGACTCTTTCAATTATATTTTATTTTTATAGGTCAGTATGTGTTGTTTATGGGGAGTCATATTGTCGTAATTTTAGTACCTATTGGAATATGGATTGCATCGTTCTTTTCAACTATTATTATTTTTGAAAGTTATGCTCAAGTTGAGAGGAGACAAAAATTACGGAGTGGATTTAGTAAAAAGGTATTAAAAAGTTCGAAACTAAAGAAATTTCTTGACATTCCCTTCACAAAACCCCTATTAATTGTTTTTGTTATATTTAACGTATTTTTCTTTATTACATTCTTTATATCTACTTCATTTTTGAACAATACACTATCATTCCTAGTTGCAGAAATTCTAGGTGCTATAGGATGTTTATTAGTAGCAAATTTAATAGAGAAAAATTACGGTAGAGTTAGAAGATTATAAATATATTTTAAATTTTAAATAGCTCAATATGATTGAGCAAATTTATATATCGTTAACACATCATTTATTATAGAAACATAAGAATCTAAAATATCAATAAAAATATAAATAAAAACCCTTTTAATATGGCGAAAGTAGAAGTAAGATGTCCACTTTGTTCAAAGTGGGATAAGATTGAAATTTCTGATGATGCTACTAAAAATGTCTCAAAAGGACTCTTAGCAATCAATATTTCTTCCGGAATGATATGTGAACATTCATTTATTGCATATGTTGATAAGAATTTAATTGTAAGAGATTGCTTAGTTGCTGATTTTAAAATCGAAATTCCAGAAAGTGAATCAACAGAATCAAGTGAGCAAACACTTAAACCTAAAACAGAAACTATTAAGTTCGACTTAATTAAACTAAATATTCCAGAGATGCTAATGGTATACACATTAAGAGCTATATTTCTGGGAAAAAAGATATTAATTATTTCTGATCAAGAGTTTTTATTTAATCATATTAAAAATTTCTTTAAAAATGTTACAGAAGATACCTTTAACTTTGAATTGAATATCGCTTTGGAAATGGAATATAAGAAGAATAAAAATTTATATACCGAATATGTTATTTTTAAAAATCGTGAAGTTGTTAAAGATGATGAAAACATAATTAATCCAAAAGAATTAGAGGTTGAGAAACAAATCATTCAAAAATTTTTTGATGAATATGATTTAATGGCGGGATTAATCATCTTGAGAAATGAAATAAAGAAAGTTTATGAACTCTCAAAAGATGTTGGTGTTTTTATTAAAAATAACGAAGAAAGCTCAATTACTTCTAGAAATATTATTAAATATCTTTCAGAGAATCATCAGGGAAAAATTCAATTACCCTATTTCAAATTTCTCCTAAATATTGTTCAAAATTATTTCAAAATTGATGTGCCTAAAATGGATGGAGTTTCTAATCTTTTAGGACTTCTGTAGTTAATTATTCATTTATATTTTTTAATTTCTTTTGATAATAAGAAGAAATTTTTAAGAGCTAATAAATAATTCGTGAAACAGACCTTTCACGATGTCTTATACATTTCAAGGGAGTTCCTCTGTATTATTTGGAAAATATCACTTTAAGTATCTAATAACATAAATTGAACATAGTACGAAATTTGCATAATATTAATAATCTTTAATAACGATACGATTGAAACATAATTTATGAAATTTGAACAACTAATATATGAAGAAAAAGAAAGTGTAGTATGGATTACTCTCAATAGACCAAAAGTATTGAATGCTTTAAGTATGCAACTCTCAGATGAGATCGTACATGCTTTTGAAGAAGTCCGCAAATCAACTAAAATAAAATTTCTAGTAATAATGGGTGCTGGGGATAATTTCAGCGTTGGTGACGATATTAATGAAATGATGAATTGGGGTAATGCAAATGATATTACTCGCCGTGTTCGATATTATCAAAATATGGCAAATCAGTTAGAAGAATTGGATAAAATAACGATTGCTGCTGTGGACGGCTATGCTGTTGGAGGTGGACTGGAAATTACTATGGCCTGCGATTTTGTTATTGCTACAGAGAGAGCAAAATGGGGTATGCCTGAAGTTGATGTTGGCATTACCCCAGGTTGGGGAGGCACTACACGCTTAGCTAGACTAATAGGCAGACGTCGGGCAAAAGAAGTAAATTTAATAGGCGCTTTGCATCCAGCAAAAAGAGCTGTTGAGTGGAATTTATGGAATCGTGTTGTTCCAAATGATCAGCTAGATTTAGAGGTTGAAAAATTGCTTGAAGTTTTAGCCTCGAAGAATCAGCAAGGTTTGCGTCAATTAAAATTTATAATTAATCGTGGAGTTGAATGTGATTTATATACAGCACAGGGATTCGAGGTATTATCGGGAGCATTAACTGGAGCTGTTAGCGGAATGTGGCAAATTAAAGATGCAGATAAAGGTTCTGGTATAATAGGCTTTTCTGGAAAAAATGAACTTTGGAATAAAAGACGAAATCTAGCTAAAAACTTCTGGACGGATTAATTATACAGTTGAAATTGGGATTCTAGTAATTTTTGCAACAACTCTAGCAGTTGGATCAGGACATCGTACAAATTCAGTAGTTACTCCCTTTGGATCAATACTTTTTTCATACGGAGTGTCATTGTATGTCCATGGAAGAGTACCTCCATATTTAAGGACACGAATCATTGAATTCATACTATCAAATAACCATTGACAAATTTTTCCTTTATCTTCTGGAAACTTGAATTTTTCCCCTACTCTATGAAAAGTGCAAAGTCCATCACTCTCAAAAATCTCAATTTCTATATCATAATTGAGCTTGACCATTTATCTCATCTAATTTTTATTTATTCCTAAATTAATGAACTTAATATATATAAAAATACATTTTTAATTAAATCTTAAGGATTTATAAATGAAATTCAGTCCCAACTATTCCGATAGTATGAGAAGGGTGTCTAGACATAATTTTATTAAACTTAAAGCCAGTACAGTGCATTCCACAAGTGATTACCGGATTTAAACTTTCGATGAAACGAACTGATTCTTCAATATCTTCAGTTTTTTCCCATTCCTTATGAAAACCTCCAATAACAGCATAAATTTTATTTATACCTGTTAATTTTTGTCCATGTTTTATTGTATTTACAATTCCTGCGTGTCCACATCCTGTAATTACAACAAGTCCATCATCTTTAACATTAATATATAGAGAAATTTCATCTCTAAAGGTGTTTTTTGCAAATTCCTTTCTGCTTTTCATCAAATAGATACCTTTAGTAAGTTCATTCTCATCAAATATCTCGATCTCACCACTTGTTACTATTCCACTTGATAATTTAATTGGATCCTTAGTCTCGATAATTTTAAGATTATTTTGCTCAGCTAAGTTATCGATCATTTTTTTATTCAATGAAGGCAATTTTATACTAAAAATAAATGCTTTTTCTTTTTGTAATTCACTAAATTTTTCTGTTAAGGTTTCAGGAGTGTAAAATTCCTTCTGTGATTTTGGGACGAGAATTGTGTTTTGATTGTAAGAATTTGGAGTTAAAATTATCTCACAACCTTCTTTAAGTTTAGGTAATACATTTAACAAGCCACCAAAATGATCTACGTGTCCATGACTCAAGATAAATTTATCGTATTCCTTGAAATCTATACCCATTGCTTCAGCATTAGAGATTATAGAATTCTTAGGGCCTCCTGTGTCTAATAGGATTTTTTTTGTCTCTTCACCTTGTTTTATTTCAATACTCATTGCAAGACCATGTTCACCAACATATTTACTACTATTTGTTTGGGGTTGAATTACTTTTCTTTTGAATTTCTCTTCCGTTAACAATGTTGATAAAGTAGTATTTGTTGTCAATACTTTAATCGTTAAATTGCCACTTTCAATACCTTCTGATATATCAATTGTTATAATTCATCATCTCTTTAAAGAATAAAATTAAAATGCGTCGCCCGGGAATTGAACCCGGGTCGCCAGGTTTATGCGAATTATGCTTTATTGTATAAATCATGGCAACCTGGCATACTTACCACTATACTAGCAACGCATTATTCTAACTATTAAAAATATACTAAAAGATTAAAATCTAATCATTCTTAAGAAATTTTTTAATCTTCTTTTTTAAATTCAATTGAAACATCCATTACTTCAGTAATTCCAAGCTTTTTAGCCAGATTTAATATATAACTATTTCTTTTTTGTTTAATCTTATCTAATAT
>JBHLNK010000015.1:0-52304 GCA_048941625.1 Promethearchaeota archaeon
CCAATCATTAGAATACATTGAGAAAATGAAAAAAGAAGCTTGAAAAAAAAAAAAAAAATTTATTCTTTTATTAGTTCTACTGATTTAGTTCGCTTGAAACTCCAGAGTTGTAGTTTAAATTCACTCAATGGATTCCCACAATCTTGGAATGCTAAATATAATAGAAGAAAACCAAAAACAATTCCAAAAAGTGCAAGACTAGGCCAAAAGAATGCCCAGGGCGCATCAGCTATATGTGAACGTGCATAATTAATCATTATTCCTAAATGTGGCACTCCACCATAAGAAATACCAAGAAATCCCAAAGTAGAATCTATTATAATCGCGATTGCAAAATTTAGTGGAATTTGCCCTAATAATTTCTTACCAATTCTGAGAAGATCTTGCTTGAAATCATCTGTAATTACATTACTAATAGCCCGTGTGAAGTTAGGTATTAATAAGATCCCAGTAAGTAATATGGAAAGTGAGAATATTTGCCCAAAAATACCAAGCAATAGAAATAAGATAAGAAAGATCGGAAGTATATAAAAGATTAGCATAAATGCCATAATTGGTTTATAAGCCCATTTACGGAATCTTCCTGCTAAATAACCTAATGGAATTCCTCCAGCTAATCCAATTAAGACTGCTATAATACCAAAAATAAATGCATTTCCTATACCATATACCACTAACGATAATACATCCATACCAAGAATTGTTTGGCCAAAAGGATGGTCTGGAGAAGGAGGATTCCACGATCCAGCGGAAGGGACCATTATTTCCTGTATAGTATATGACGTTATCAATTGCGGTATTATTGCAATAAGTAAAAAGAAGACTAAGAAGGCGATACCCACAATTCCTAATGGAAGTTCCAAGCTTTTTAATTTACGTATTATAAACTTCATAACAGGCTCTCGAGAGGGTTCTTCATTACTTATGCTATCTTCTTTTACTTTTTCAGCGATCTCTGTTTCAAGTTGAGCTTTAGCTATCATACTTCTTATGAATTTATAGAGAATAAAAGCAAAAACTGAAATTACTAATATAATAACAAAAATGACTACTAAAGAAAATACTGATCTAATTAATACGTAATAATCCATTAGAAATATTGAATCCATTAGCAGTCTACCAAATCCGGCTAATCCGAAAGTATTATCAAGTACAACATAAAACATGATGATAAACCCAAAGATACTCCCTATTATAACTGAATACCGCAATAGTGATTTTTGATGCTTTCTATTTACTATATGAGCCCTACTTTGCAGTAATATAAACGCAAACGTAACAACGCCTAAGATTAGCATTGGAGTTATTAGATGATTAAAAATGTCAATCGCTAAAAACAACTGTCCATCTAATATTGAATCCAATATTAGAAATCCGGTTCTAAATGTAGGATCTGTATAGGACATTGTTTTATAACCTGTAGCCGGAATAATTCCTAATACATAACCAAATGAAAGTTGGAATGCCATCCCAATGAAGAAAATGGGGAACGAAAGAAATATAATGCTGGGTACTTGCATTAATTTGTGGAACCATCGACTCTTTTTAATAGAAAGAAATCTAATAAAGACAATACTTAATGTAATGACTATAAGAATAGGTAATGCTAATACTTCAATCATTCGAGGGATAGTTACTGCAAGTAAACCAGCAACAGGTCCACCAGATACAATTGAAACAGAAATACCTAAATTTCCAGTAAAAGTTTGACATAAGAACATAACATACTGCAAAATTGGGTGTAAATGGAGCCCTAATGCTTGTTCCATAGCAAGAACTTCTGCTGGAGAAGGACTAGGATTTCCCATAGCAACGAGAACTAGATATGCAGGATCTCCAGGTAAGAGATATATAAGGGAATAACTAATTATTGATCCAAAAAGGAAAATTATACCTCCAATGGCTAAAGTGAAGAGGATGTTTCTATAGAATCTTGCAATTTTTTTAACCGTTTCTGTTTTGACAGAACGATTGATTAGAACATACTTATTTAAGATAGTCCCAAGAATAATGATAAACCCACTTATCATTGGTGCTATAAACGCAAATCCAGGTTTGAAAAGATAAAAAAAATCACCAAATGTTACTAAAGCCCAAATTAAGTTATAGATTGAAGGTACAAAAAATAGTCCTCCTAATATAAACCAATATCTCTCAAGTCCCTTGAATTCTCCTTTAATTCTTGTCATAATAGCTAGTACTATAGCTATTACAATCAAACCTAGGAGTAATATTAGAGGGAAAAGAAATTCTAGGAACGGAGTTAGACTCCAATAAAAAAAGTTAGAAAATGGATCTGCATCAACATAAAATGATCCAATAAACCAAAAAAAAGTTCCAGAGAATATAAAAGCAGGTGTAAAAAGGCCAATTGCAGTTAATACAGCTCCCACTAAAGGAATTGACCAAATATGATCTCTATTATTAACCACTTATATCAACTCATTTATCTTAGATTTACGCTCTTGAATTTAAAAAAATTTAGTTAATATTACTATAACATTAAAGTATTATTTAAATGTTTTGAACTGAGCGATATATTTTTGCACACATTAGTAGGACAGACCATTTTGTAATTATTGGTCTAATAAAATAATTAATAGCTGTTTAAATTGTACTATCATAAAGTAATATTATAAAAAATTAATTTTCATAAAGTTGAGATTTCATTATGAAAGTTAGTGTTCCGTACGACGAAATTTTAGAAGAAAGCCTAAAAGATGAATTGACATGGTTATTAGAAGAATTCCAGATTATTTTTAATCCTAAGATAGATAACTATACTGAAAAAGAGAAAGAAATCGCTAATAACATTTTAGATTATTTATTGGATCATAGTTATGCTTATGAAAATACTAAATTTTACAAATTGTTAATTGAAGTAATTCAAAATATAGAAAAAATCTATCCTGGTTTGCTTTAACAACAGATTTTTTTTCTAATATTACATATTATTTATCTATAAATTATTAGAACTTTATTCTCTTTAGAACAGGATATCTTCTGCCAATTCCAAATGCACTCTCACTTACTTTAATTGTTTGAACAAGTTGTCTCCTTTTATATTCTGAGTTCAAATAGAGTCTTCTTACTTTCTTAATTATATCTTTATCAAATCCTTTCATTTGCAAATCTCTATCCTCAGCACCAATTCCATGCTCTATAATTTCCTCGAGTATAGCATCTAAAATTCCATATGGAGGGAGAGAGTCACTATCTTTTTGATTATTACGTAATTCCGCAGTTGGTGGCCTTTCTATTATCCCTTTTGGTATTATTTCTTTTTCTCGATTTATCCAATTACATAACTCATAAATTTGAACCTTTAAAAGATCACCAGGGACATTTTTACCTCCACAGGTGTCACCGTATAAAGTACAATAACCTACTGCAATTTCAGACTTGTTTCCAGTAGATACTACTAAATAATTAAACTTATTTGAGTAATACATTAAAATATTCGCTCTAATACGTGCTTGAAGATTTTCATCAGCAACATCAAATCTTTGCTTTCCAAGATTTTTTTCTAAGTCCTTTTCATAAGTTGCGAAAAGTTCATTGATAGGATATATCAAATACTTGATTTTGAGATTTTCACAGAGTTTTTGAGCTAATTCAATACTTTCTTGAGAAGTAAATCTTGTAGGCATCATAATACACGTAACTTTTTCTGGTCCTAAAGCAGTTGCACACACGTACGCTGTAAAAGCGGAATCAATCCCCCCACTAAGACCTAAAACAATTCCTTCAAATATCTCACTTTTATGGAAATAATCATATAAGTTTAAGCGAAGTGCTTTTAGGACCTCCTCTCTCCAATCTTTTTTAAACTCTAGCTCATTTTTTAAAGGAGCACTGTTTAAATCAATCTCGACTAGCGAAATATCCTCCTCAAATTCTTTTGCTTTAAAAGTAATTTGACCATATTTATTTGTGATAAAACTTTGGCCATCATATACAATTTCATCGAGTCCGCCTATCATGTTAACGTATACAATCGGCACTGATAAATCTCTTGACTTATTGGAAACCAGACTTGCTCGTAATTCAAATTTATTTATATGATAAGGAGAAGCATTTATTACGACTAATAATTCAGCACCATTATTTACTAGATTTTCAGCTACTTTTATATCATAATTCTCATCCCAAATATCCTCGCATATTAAAATTCCACACTTTATCCCTTTTATGTTAACGGGTTCAAATTTATTGTCAAAAGAAAAATATCTTCTCTCATCAAACACATCATAATTAGGGAGCAATCGTTTGTTTTCGATATGCACAACACTATTACTTTCTATTATTAGTGCGGAATTATAAAATTTTTGCACATTATTTTTCAGTTCTGGTGGATTTGTAAATGCTCCAAGAATTATAGTTGCTGTCGAATTTAAATTTTTAATTTTTTCAATTGCTGCACTATTTTTTTCTTGTATTAGAGGATCAAGTATATGGTCCATAAGAGGATAACCTACCAAAGACATCTCGGGAAATATTATTAAATCTCCATTTTGGCTGTTTCGAATGATATCTACAATTTTCTCTTCATTATATTCAATATCTCCAACAATTGGGTTAATTTGAGCAATAACTAATTTTATAGTTTTATTTTTCATTTTATAGTAGGCTTTTTTGAATTAATATTATGTAAATAAAAGAAAAAGACATTTTAAATAAAATTTGAAATATTTATAAAATACTACAAAAAATTTGTATTCCTATAAACGTGTTATATATCTATTTCTCTCCCATTCACTAACCACGACTCTATATTTATCAAATTCTTCCAGTTTAGCGTAATAATAATTTTTAAAAGCTAATTCTCCAAAAATATCTTTCATAAACTCTGAAGCTCTGAAATGTTTCAATGCTTCATGTAAACTTCCTGGTAACGAGACAATTCCTTCTTTTTCCATTTCTTTGGAGGATAAATGGTAAACGTTTCTATCAGTAGGTTCAGGAATTTTAATATCATCCGAAAGAATACCTTCTAAACCTGAGCTTAAAAGTACTGCAAATTGGAGGTATGGGTTTCCTGAAGGATCTGGACAGCGTATTTCAACTCTAGCTGCACTAGATTTACCATGAAAATCTGGAACTCTAAGTAAGGGGGATCTATTTCGAAATCCCCACGCTAGATAGACAGGGGCTTCATAACCAGGAACTAATCTTTTATAGGAATTAGGCCAGCTGCTTAAAACGGCACACATCGGAATTGCATATTTTAATTGTCCAGCTATCCATTTCTTCATTAAAGGAGAGATATTATCTTTATCATTTTCGTCATAAAAGACATTATTTCCATTTTTCCATAAAGATTGGTGAACATGCATTCCAGAACCATTAATTCCTTCAAATGGTTTAGGCATAAAAGTTCCTATTAAATCATGTTGAGCAGAAACTGTTTTAACAATAGTTTTAATTGTAATTGTATTATCTGCAGTATTTACTGCTTCGTCATATCTAAAATCTACTTCATGTTGACCATATGCCACTTCATGATGGATACATTCCACAGAAATCCCCATTGCATCACAATATTCCGCGATCCTATATCTTATTAATTCATTTAAGTCTAGAGGATCAAAATCGAAGTAACCTCTCATATCTGAAGGTTTAAATGCTTCTTTAGTATCGGGAGTTAAAATAAAAAATTCCATTTCTGGAGCACAATAATACTTATATCCTAAACTTTTAGCTTTTTCTACAGCTCTTTGTAGAATTTCTCTAGGGTCTCCTTCATAGCGTTCTCCATTAGGCTTATAAATATCACAGATAACTCTAGCTGCTTTATTTTCCTTCCTCCATGGTAATAGATAAAAAGTGCTTGGATCTGGAAGTGCTACTTTATCACTCTCCTCTATTGCACCATAACCTGTTATTGAACTTCCATCAAAGTTTTCACCATCCTCAAATATGTCTTCAATTCTTTTTGAATTAATTTCAAAGGACTTGATTATCCCATGAATATCAGTAAATTGAAGATAAATAAATTTGATATCTTCTTCTTTAATCTTTTCTATTACAGTTTCACATAATTCTTTTCTTTTAGGATCATTCTTTTCAATCATTTTCTAACTTTATTTTGTATAATTCTTTTTCTACTAAACTATAATTTTATGATTTGAATATAGCTTAGAATAGCCAAAATAGAATCTTATAATTTTTCATTCATATGTCAAGAAATTATTGAATTCTCTTTTAAGGAATCTTGGATTTATAGTTGACAATTTTTTGATACTCCTCATTTGAGAAATTCCAGATTTTAATGTAAGGAATTTCTTAAATTTACTTATTGAATTGCAGTTCCATGTGTAATCATTTTTTGGTTTAAAATCTGAAAATTTAGGTTCAGAAGCAATTTTAATATTTGCATCATCTGGTTTATGTTTTCCAAATGTTAAACCGTCAAAATCTAAGAACGTAGCACAATTCCATTTTTGAGACTTATTATCATCGTCCTGTATTAATCCACTATAAATTAATTTAGTCTCACATACTTGGCATATCTTTCTGTCATGAAAATATTCCTTTCTGCAAAGTGGACATTTTAATGGCAATTTTAACCACTATTCAAATCTAAATGTTTAAATAAAAGGGAAAAGATCCCATTTTTTAATTATATAAGTATAAATATGATCACATATATAAAAACCTTAACTTTTTCTATCTCATATGTTTACAAAAATGTTTTAAAACATTTATATATGATGCATTCTCATATATATACAGTGAACAAATGATATATTTACAAATTTTTGTCGTGATAAAAAATAAACATATGATACGGTTTTTAGGTTTTTCTATGGACAATTGCATACTTTTATAATCATTATTGTACTCTCTTATAATATGACTGAAAAATCGTCTCTTGATATTCTTTCCGACTTAGATATTGAAATTTTAAAGAAACTAAGTATAGATGGAAGATTATCACTCCGGCAACTTGCAAAGGATTTAGGTAATAAATCGCCTATAACAATCAAAAGACACGTGGAAGACCTAGAAGGCAAAGGAATAGTTAAAGATTATAGTGTAAATTTAGATTATGAAAAACTTGGTTATGATATAATTGCTCTTATTGAATTGACTATCTCAAAAGGTAAAATGTTAGAAGTAGAACGTGAAATTGCTCAAAATCCAAATATTTTTGCAGTTTATGACATCACAGGAGAATATGACGCTTTAATCCTTGCAAGATTTAAAAGTAGAGATAAATTAAGTAAGATGATTAAACAAATTCACACATCTCCTTATGTTGAACGTACAAATACTCATATTGTCCTAAACATCATTAAAGATAGTAGTTCTTTTAATGATTTGATTGAAGAAGATGAAAATAAAAATAAATCTTAATTTTGGATTGAAATTATCCTTTTTCTATTTGTTCACTTACCTACGTAAGATTAATGAGTATGTTTAACTTAAAAAGGGGATTTTTAGAAAAAATGTAATAAATTTCAGTAAAATCAAAACTTTTAGTATTATTGTTCAAGATTAATTGATAAATGATACAAAAATGTTTAGAAATTAACCGAAAAGTTTATAAATATAAATGGTTTTACTTTATTAAAGAAAAATGGGAATCTATTCCCACGTGATATAATATGGTCGCAAAAGTTCTAATGACATATGAAGAAATGTGCTTAGAAAAATTAAAGGAAATTGGAATGTGTTCAGCAGCAAAATGGTCTTTAGCTATGGGATATGAAAGTCCTAATGGTTTAGCTAAAGTAATCAAAAGAATTAAGTCTAAAATGCCAGAAAAATTGAATATTCATTACGACAGAAAGCCCAGACTATATGAAGCGATATAATATGTATAAAATTGTGAGGTAAAGAATAAATGATAAAATGTAACAAATGTGGAGATGAATTTTCATACGGAAGGAAGATTAGCTGTTGCAATTCAATCCGGTTTGGTAAAATATTTGAAGGTTATAAAAGAAATCATCAATGGAATTGTAATTACTCATTTAAAGGCTATGAACCAAGGTTATCAAATTTGAGAGAGAGCTCAGGACTAAATCTTATAGAAAAAGAATCATCTGTAACTTACAATTGGAATTGTCAATCTTTAGATATAGAAAAACATCATGAAGGTCTCCATGATAAAGAATACATTATAATGTATGAATAAACACATAGGAGGTGAACTATTAAAGTAGATACCTTATATGGGATTTAAATCAGGAGGTGGATGGATTGACCTTTAGTGAAGGATCAAATCCTACACCTTAATTAGTATAAGCCATACAAGCATTCCACCACAAAAAACCTTTCCTTCAACCCAAATTTTGAAGCATTTCGCATAAACTGCTGATTTTCCCACCTCTTGCCATGGGACTCCACTTCTCCCATGGCAAGAGTACCACCTCAATGAAATTCATAAAATATTGTAATTTTTTATAATAAAATGAAAAAAATAATGTTTATAATTAACGAGGTTTTATTTATTTGCTAACTTCTCTAATTCATTAACAAAATCTTCATATTGTTTGATACCTAGTTTCCAGAAATCTTTATCAGTAATATCCAATCCCACACTTTTAACAAGTTCTTTTGGTGAAACACTACCCCCTGCTGAAAGAAGTTGTTTAAACTTTGGAACAAACTCTTTTCCTTCTGTTTTATAAATTTGATAAAGAGCAAATACAAAAAGTTGAGCATAAATATAGGGATAATTATAAAATCTAAATCCAACCCTATAATAATGAGGTTTCATTGTCCATTCCCATTTTAGTTCATCAAAGAAGTCTATTGAATCTCCGTAAATTTTATCTCTACCCCCAATCCAATATTTTGCTATAGTTTCTCCATCAAGGTATTCATTATTTTGTATTGCTTTATATAAATTTTCCTCGAACCAATATCTTGCACTAACTTGGAACGCTGCCATCCCCGCATCATCAAGTACATGAGCTAAAACAGCTTTTTTAAAACTATCTGATTCAGAAGTCTTTAATAATAAATCTGTCATTAGTAATTCACCAAATATTGAAGCACATTCAGCAGTTGTATATCCTGGATGGAGATTTAAATAAGTTTGTTGTTTAGCTGTTAAATAATCATGTATTGCATGTCCTAGTTCATGGGCTAAAGTGTAAATCTCACCCAATTGACCAGCAAAATTGAGAAAAATGAAAGCAGATCTCCCATTATACCAAGAAGCACAATATGCTCCATTTCTCTTTCCTTGTCTAATAGTTGCATCTATATGATTTTTATCAAACATATCTAATGCAATTGTAGCAAATTCCTTATCAAAATTTTCATATGCTTTCAAAATTAGTTCTTTAGTTTCATCCCAGGAGTATTTTTTTTCCGGCATATCTGGAAGTGGAGCAAGAACATCTGCATAATTTAATCTAGGGTGGTTTAGAAGTTTTGCTTTAATTTTTAAAAAACGTCTGTATACTTCAGCATTTTCTTCCATTGTTTTCATTAAACTTTCAATAATTCCTTGTTCTGCATCATTTACTATTAAGCTATGATGTAAAGGATTATCATATTTCCTTCTTTCAACAGTTTTAACCCAATCAGCACAAATATTACGAAGAGCAGTCGAGAAAATCTCTTCATCTTTACCTAAAGTTCTATAAATTGCTTTATCAGCTGAGATTCGAGTTTCTCTATCTGGATGGCTTAACAAGACATATGCTTCTCCATATGATAATACTTGTTCTTTACCCTCGACCATGACATGAAATTTACGTGTACTAAGCCATTTTCCTTGTAATTGACTCCATTGCTTAACTCCGTATTGATCTTTTTCCAAGATTAATTGTTCTTCCAATTCAGACAATAGGTAGGGATGATTTCTCGAAACTTTTTCCATATAATGTTTATAATTTGATAAAAATGGGTCATCGAGTAATTCTTTATTTTCATGAACAAATTTACTCACTTCCAATTCTAAGAATGTCAATTTTTTACTTATTTCGGTGCTATATTCTGAGACCTTATTTTTTAATGCTTCATGCTCGGTTATTTTTTGATTAGCATCAAATAGAATGTGAACAAATGTTTCTAATTCGTCAAAATCAGCCAAAAATTCTTCAAGTCTTTGAAATAAACCATTAAGCTCCTTTGCACCGAATTCAGGTTTTTTAATTTTACCTTTGTAATCCTTAATAAATTGGTCAACTTTTTTCTTTGAACTTTCTATTAATTTATCTATTTTGGGATCCTCAGGGCCGGTAAACAACTTGCTAAGATCCCAAGCAATTTCCTCTTTTGTCATTTTAATCAATTCAAAAAAATTAGATTTTATAGTATCTAATTTAAACACTAATTAAAATCTAACAGAAAAAAAAGAATGCAATTATCTAATTTTGAGGATTCAAACTATTCATATTCTATGGTACTTGGGGGTTTATTTGAAATATCATAAACGACACGATTAATACCTTTAACTTCATTAGCAATTTTTGTTCCAATTCTTTCAAGGAGATCCCAATCTAATTTTGAAAAGTTTGCTGTCATAGCATCAGTAGATTCAACTATTCTTATTGAACATATATATTCATATGTACGATAATCGCCCATTATTCCTACTGTTTTAAGAGGAAGAAAAACACAAAATGCCTGCCAAATTTGGTTATAAATTCCAGCATTTTTTATTTCTTCTATGAGAATTACATCAGCATTTCTTAATATGGTTAACTTATCTTTATCAATCGGACCTATGATTCTTACAGCTAATCCTGGTCCAGGAAAAGGATGTCTATTTATAATGTTTTCTGGCAATCCTAATTGTAGTCCAACCTTTCTTACTTCGTCCTTATATAAATCTTTAATAGGTTCTATTATCCTGAGCTTCATTTCCTCTGGTAGGGTCAAATTATGATGAGATTTAATTTTTGCTGATACTTTACTTGTAGCGCTAGTTTCAACGCGATCTGGATAAATTGTGCCTTGTGCCAGATATTTAATATCTGGATAAGTCTTTTCTAACTCAATCGTCTTTTGTTCAAATACTTCTATAAATGTATGTCCAATTATTCTGCGCTTTTCTTCTGGATCGTCAACATTTTTGAGTCTTTTTAGAAAAAGTTCTTCAGCATTGATGTAATGGAAATTATCAAACCCTAAGTTCTCTTTAAAAATCTCTTGAACTTCAATCTCTTCATTCTTTCTTAATACTCCATTATTTACAAAAATACAATGTAATCGATTTCCAATTACTTTATGTACAAGAGCAGCCACTACTGAAGAGTCCACTCCTCCGGACAATCCTAAAATAGCTTTATCAGTATTACCAATTTCTTTTCTTATATTTTCAATTGATTTTTCAATCCATCCTTCTAGTTTCCATTCATTCTTACAATTTGCGACCTTATATATAAAATTCTCCAAAATTTTATTTCCATTTGGCGTATTAGATACTTCAGGGTGGAATTGTACACCATATAATAATTTCTCCTCATTCCCATACGCTGCTACAGGACAATTATCACTTTTTGCATATGGCTTAAAACCTTCAGCAACTTGGGTAATTTGGTCACCATGTGACATCCACACTATTTGCTCATTTTCCAGTGAATCAAAAATCAAATTTGGCTCTACAACTGTAATGATTGTTTTTCCATATTCTTTTTTTTCTTTAGATTCAACTTTTCCCCCTAATAAATGCATAATTAAATGATGACCATAGCAGATTCCTAAAACAGGTATTTTTTTCTGTATAGTATAATCAAAAAATTCCCGTTTTAATTTAGGATCACTTTTTTCATAAACACTACCTGGACCTCCTGAAAGAATTATTGCTTTTGGGTTATTTTTTTTTATATCTTCTGGATCTACATTATAGGGTAATATTTCAGAATATACTCCCAGGTCTCTTATCCGACGAGTTATTAAGTGGGTGTATTGACCACCAAAATCTAATACAATTATTTTATCCATAATTTTTAAACTTTAGAGAGTTAATCTAAGTCAATTCTAATATAATTAAAAAGTTGAATTAAAATTATTCTTAATATTAAAAAAGCTAACAAGGCAATTAATTTTTGCAATTAACCATTCACTTTTTTTATTCTTAGTAATTTTATTATATAGGTCAATAACAAAACCAAAAATAGAATCTAATGATTATATTTGATTCATATTACCAGATTAAATATAAAAACGAGGGAATATATTCCCGTAATTACACCGAATACGAAAATATTTTTTTAGAACAAATTATACCTTCAATTAGATGGTAAGGTTTTTTTAAAAACAAACAATGATTTATTAATAAAATTAAACTGATTTGGTATGTCATATAAAATTTTGAGAAAAGTTCAGCTTGGAGAGAGTGGTACTTTATTCGAAATGGATATCTTTGCACCATTGATTGCTAAAAAAGCGTTTGCTGGGAATTTTGTTTTGATAAGAATTAATGAACAAGGAGAAAGAATTCCTCTTACTATAGCAGATTATAACCGAGAAAAGGGTATAATTACACTTGTCATTCAAGTCGTAGGAAAATCAACGTTATTACTGTCCCATCAAAAAGAAGATGATGAGATTCAGGACCTTGTAGGGCCATTAGGAAATAGAATACATATAGAGAAATATGAATATCCCATAGTTATTATAGGTGGAGGAGTTGGGATTGCACCTTGTTATCCTCAAGCAAAAGAATTAAAAGAAGCAGGTAACAAAATAATTTCAATCTTAGGAGCTCGCACAAAGGATCTGATTTTTTGGAGAGAAAAAATGGCTACTGTAAGTGAAAAAGTAATTGTAACAACCAATGATGGAAGCGAAGGGATTCAAGGATTTGTTACTGAACCATTGAAAGAAATAATAAGTAAAGAAAAAATAAGTTTAGTCATTGCTATTGGACCTATGATAATGATGAAGAATGTTGCGGAACTGACAAATGGTATTGAAGGTTTGTCAAAAGTAAAAACCTTTGTTTCCTTAAATACTATAATGATAGATGGCACAGGAATGTGTGGAGGATGTAGATTTCCCGCAAAAGATGGAAAAATTCATTTTGCATGTGTTGAGGGCCCTGATGTGGATGGACATATAGTTGATTTTGATATTTTATTAAATAGAGAAAAGAGATTTGAAGAATTTGAAAAGGAATCTTATGATCTCTATAAAAAAGAATGTAAAAATTTAAAGATAGGCTAGAAGGTGTAAACTTGAATGAAAATACCCAGACAAAAAATGCGAGAACAGGATCCTTCTAAAAGAATTCACAACTTTTCAGAAGTAGCATTAGGATTTACTGAAGAAATGGCAAAAATAGAAGTTGAAAGATGTCTACAATGTGGTGATCCAAAATGTGTAAATGGTTGTCCTGTGAATATTGACATTCCAAATTTTATTAGACTAATTAAAGAAGATAATCTAATAGAAGCAGTACGCAGTATAAAGGAATATAATATTCTGCCAGCAATATGCGGAAGGGTTTGTCCTCAAGAAGTACAATGTGAACAAGCTTGCATTTTAAGTAAAAGGTGGGAACCGGTAGCAATCGGAGCACTAGAAAGATATGTGGCAGATTGGGAGAGAAAAAATCAATTAAAAGAATGTCCTGATTGTGAAGCACCAAATAATATAAAGGTTGCAGTTATAGGTTCAGGACCTGCAGGACTTACTTGTGCTGCGGATCTCGCTAGATTTGGTTATGATGTAACCATTTTTGAAGCATTTCATAAAGGAGGAGGTGTTCTTGTTTATGGAATTCCAGAATTTCGACTACCAAAAGAGATTGTCGAAGATGAGATTGAAACTTTAAAGATGTTAGGAGTCAAGGTTGAATATAATAGAATAATTGGCAAAACTCTCACAATAGATGATCTTAAGGAGATGGATTATAAAGCATTCTTTATAGGAGTTGGTGCTGGATTACCATCAATGAGAAAAATTCCTGGAATGAACCTAAATGGAGTACTAACAGCGAATGAATTTTTAACACGAGCTAATTTAATGAAAGCTTATAAATTTCCCGAATACGATACTCCTATTAAAATAGGAAAAGTTATCACTGTTATTGGTGGAGGTAATACAGCTTTGGATTCAGCTCGGGTTGCTTTAAGACTTGGTGCAGAAAAAGTAATTATTGTGTATAGACGAACTGAAGCAGAAATGCCTTGTAGAAAAGAAGAATATCACCATGCAGTGGAAGAAGGAATTGAATTTCAATTTTTAGCGAATCCCGTAAGGTTTTTAGGTGATAATCATGGAAATCTTGAAAAAATTGAAGTTCTTAAAATGGAATTGGGGGAACCTGACTCCTCTGGAAGGCCAAGACCTATTCCTATTGAAAATTCAGAGTATTTAATAGATTGTGATACAGTAATTATTGCAATTGGTACAAATGCCAACCCAGTTTTGACAAAGACAATCCCTGATTTAAGATTGACTAAATGGGGTTATATCGAAGCAAATGAAAATGGAAAAACGAATTTAGAAGGAATTTTTGCTGGTGGCGATATTGTAACTGGATCTGCAACCGTTATTTCAGCAATGGGTGCAGGTCGAACAGCTGCTAAAGTTATGCACGAATACTTAAAATCTAAATTTCTCTAAATTATTAAAACCCAGTCTTTTAAGCTGAAAACAGATTTTCATTGTGGGAAAGAACTGGGAAGGCAGTCAAAGCAAACTTTAATTTCAATTATTTTATTTAATTAATTATATTTCAAATTAATTAAAAAGAACAATAAAATTTCTTCAGAAAATTTGATCAATTACCATAAAAATTGAAAAAAATTCAATCTGTTGAGTATTTCTAAAATTTAAAGGTGAAATAAATGAGTGAAAATTTAGACCCATTTACCATCGCAAGAACACAACTTTCTGATGCTTGTAAGTTAGCCAATTATGATACTGAAATTTATAATGCTTTATCCGAGCCTGAACGATTTGTTCAGATTAAAATTATTATGAAAATGGATGATGGTTCCATAAAAACATTTCAAGGTTTTCGTTCACAATATAATTCAGCACGTGGACCAATGAAAGGTGGAATTAGGTGGCATCCTGAAGAAAGTGCTTCTCTAGTAAAAGCTTTATCTGCTTGGATGACTTGGAAGACTGCGTGCGTTGACATTCCGCTGGGCGGTGCTAAGGGTGGCATAATTTGCGATCCAAGAAAAATGAGTGAGAGAGAGTTAGAAACATTAGCACGAAGCTACATTCGAAGTATTGCTGATTTTATTGGACCTAACATTGATGTTCCCGCTCCAGACGTTTACACAAATCCTCAGATAATGGCTTGGATGATGGATGAATACGAAAAGATTGTAAGAAAACATGCTCCTTCTGTTATCACCGGTAAACCACTTCCACTTGGTGGAAGTGCAGGAAGATCTATTGCAACAGCTCAGGGTGGTATATATACTATAAGAGAAGCAGCAAAAGATATTGGACTAAATTTAAATGGTGCAAAAGTAGCGGTTCAAGGTTATGGGAATGCAGGATATTGGGCCGCAAAGATTTTACAAGATGATTTTAATTGTAAAATTATTGCTGTTTCAGATTCTAAAGGTGCTATTGTTAATAAAGATGGATTAGATGCTCAAAAAGCCGCAGATCATAAGAGTAAAACAAGATCAGTTGTCGGTTTGGATGGAACAAAACAAATAACAAATGAAGAATTACTAGAGTTAGAGTGTGATGTTTTAGTTCCAGCAGCACTAGAAAATGTTATTACTAACAAAAACGCAAATGATATCAACTGTAAAATAGTTGCTGAACTAGCTAATGGACCTACAACCCCAGATGCAGATCAAATCCTCTTTGAGAAAAGAATTGATGTAATTCCTGACTTTTTATGTAATGCAGGGGGAGTGACAGTTTCCTATTTTGAGATGGTACAAGGGTATTATCGCTATTTCTGGACAGAAAAAGAAGTTTTTGAAGCATTAGATCGAGTAATGACAAGAGCTTATCGTTCTACTGTAGACCAAGCCAAAAAATACAACACTCATAATCGTATGGGTGCTTATATGATCTCTCTTGAACGTGTTATTGAAGCAATGCGCTTAAGAGGTTGGTTATAACCAATCATTTTTTAATTTTTCTTTTTTTATTATTAAAGTTATGCAAATATTGGTACTAAAATTAATAAGTAGAGAATTGCAATTCCTAAATGTACAAAAGCAAAAGTACCTCCCATTTTTAATAATCGTTTATAACTCATATTCTCTACTCCTGAGTCTCTAGCTATCTTCAATGTCATCATATCACATGCTGCTCCCTGAGGTATAAAATTACCCCCTAGATTAATACCAATAATAAAAGCAAAAAATAAAGGAACCGGACCAACACTTTGTTCAATTAATGTTTGGACAATTGGAATAAAAATTAATGCAGTAGGTGTGTTTGCCACTAAACCAGAAATGACACTTATGATAACAAGTAAAAGAAATGACACAAGAAACGGATCGAAAGAACCAAAGGGAATGGCACTGAATAAATCTTGAAATCCTGCTTCTAGCATACATTTAATAACGACATATAAACTAATAAAGAAAAAGATTATTTCCCATTCAATATCACGTAAAAGATCGCTCATAGATTTGCGTGTATAATTTTTATTTATAAGAACTAAAATTAATGTGGATATAACAGCTGTTAAATATAATAAAGGAAGGGTAGCAAACAAAATGATTGTTATGATTATAGCAATGCTATTAAAATAGAACATTTTCTTATTTTTTACCATTATATCGGTATCTATTAAATCAATTACATATTTCTTTTGCATATCTTCAATTTTTGGCTCTTTTCTTAAGATATATCTGTCTATTAAAAAAATTGTTGCAAATAGCAAAAGAAATGAAAAAATCCAATAGTATTGTATGAAATATAACGTATCTAGGGCAAAAGCGGTGGAAATAATAATGTTTTCTCCACTTGAAAAAGGGGTAATTATTGAGCCTATATTGATACATATTGTCATTCCTAACAAATATGTTCCTGCTCTAATCTTTAAAAAATGACAGAGTCTAACCACAATCGGTGCTAATATAAGAACAACCACCACATCACTAATTATAGCAGCTAAAAGTGTTGTAATTATACAAAGTAGCCAAAAAAAAATCCGCTGTTCTCCTTTTGATAATTTGAATAACTTGACTGCAACAAATTCTAAAATATTTGAATCTTGAGCTATTTTTGTAATAATACTCATGCTTAGTATAATAATTATTGCTTCCCATTCAATAGATGATATAAAATCATTAAATGGTGTGCCGACAACCACAAATGTTATGGTAGCTGCTATAAAGCATCCAAGTAATGAAATTGCTACAAAATCTAAATTCGACTTTGAATAACTAAAAATAATAAAAAAGAATATAATAAAAATTACTATAAGTAAAACAGGTTCCATTATTTTGCTAAATAATTTATTCGCAGTTAATTATTAAATTAAATCCTCAACGTTTAATAAATTTTTTAAAATAAAATTCTATTCCTTTTGAGAAATATCCATTAAATAAAATTAATAAATTATAATATCTATTAATTTTAAAATCTCAAACCTAGAATTTGATTGAATATGTATCATTTTATTAAAAAAAGTTTTAATAAAAAGGTGAATAAATTCAAATCATTCAGAAGACTAAAGTTTGATAACAAATAATCAAATATATTTTCCTCAATAAAATATTTGAGACTAGTTAAATACCCTACTTCTGTTTTCAGTATCTCAGCGATACGCCTGATAAGATTAATTATTTGCTTCTCAACAAGATACATATCACTATTCATGGGATCAATACCCATAATATTGAATCCAACATTTCTAGTAAAAGTTATTTTATTCAATTCAGGATTATTTTTGACAATTTCTAACTCTGAATATTGGTTAAACATTTCCTCAATACGGTCATAAATATGGTGCTTCTGTTTGTCAGATAAATGAGCTTCAATCACATTATTGATTAAATTTAATATTTGCTGAAAAATACCTATTATATCAAAAAATTCAGCTACATCGGTAATATGTTCTGCTTGTTTCCACTGAGTATAGTATTCATCAATAATATTTTCAAATGGTTTGTAGATTTCTACATTCCCAGCCCACTTACTCCCCCATTTACTATTTTCATTTGCATATTGTTGGATAAATGTTTGCCGAATTACATCTAATCGCGATCTTAATATGTCACCATTTACTTCTCGTGTATCAGCACCAATGAATAAAAGATTTGTTTCTTTATCCATGATATAAACCCATCTAAGTCCTCCCATCTCAATAGAATCGATCCCTTGTTTAAATTCTACTATCGTAAATTGATTTAGTGCTGTAAGTAATCCCGATACTAAATCTTCGTTCACAGGAAAATCCATATATGGCTTATAGACAAGGGTTATTCCTGAGTCGCTTTCCATGATCCAAATATTCATATTTAACCCTTATTTTTCAGACTACTCAAATAATGTAATGAATTTATATTAAATAATCTCTTGTATCATGATGTTATTATAAATTCTCTATTGAATTAGATCTCAACCATTTCTCTAAATTGCGTAACATTTCAGTGATTTTCGTTCTTAAAGTTAACTCTGCTGCATTTCGACCAATTAGGTTCAGGAAATCACTTCCTAATTTAAAACTACTTATAAATACACCTAATTTGGTTCTATTTGGTGATAACTCTTTAATGCGCATTCGACCTTCTAATTCTCTAACATCTTTATTATTTCTAACATTCATTTCAATTAGTCTTCCTTTTCCTTCAGCTTGCTCTCCCATATCTTGTAAAACCAATTCCCCATCCATTTCAATTTTGATATTTATAATTTCATCGACAATTTTAGTGTACAAAACATTAGGTGCAGGAAATTCGGCGTGCATTGATTTTGCAGGGTTTACCATTACCCAAAATTCTGGTTTATAAATTGCTTTGATAAGAGATTCTTTATTACAGTTATTTAATTCCACTACTTTCGAAATTATATTTTCTGACAATTTAAAGCTCTTTTATTATGATTTTAATTAGGTTATAATAGTTGATATATTAGCTGTTTTTTTAATTTTTGCTGTAATTTTACCTCAGCCTTCCTCTGATTTTATCATCTTTTAGTGTAAAAATCATACTATAATTACATTCATCATAGGTAAAATCACAGATTATACACATTCTTAATGTAATAATTAGATTTAGACAAAAATAGATTATTGAGCTAGTCTAAATAATTTACTTTTTTCAATATCATTTTCTTCTTTACAATGAGGGCAAATCCAGATTTTATCATTTTTTTTTACAGAGTTAATGCAATCATGACATATTGCGATGTCACATATGCAATAATGTGTATTTTCCATATGTTCTTCGCAACTTTTACCACAACTAAAACAGATAGGAGGAGTTCTTTCTGACATTTTCTTCTATAAAATTGATTTATAATTATTCTTTATTATACTATTAATTTAAAGGATTATTTTATTTTAAATATTAAATATTATTCTTTGATGAGAAATGGATAGAATAAAATCTACAATTCGTTTATTAAGTTTACTTAGTCTTTTTTTTATTTATAGAGCCATTATGGGAGCTATTGATAATAATTCAACTGAAATTATATTATGGACATTAATTACTGTAATTTATATTATTTCTCTTATAATACTCTATTTTATGGCTCAGAGATGGGAGAAACAGCAAAAATAAATAGTTTCACTTCTTTTTCTTCAAAAAATCCGGTATCATTCCTCTAATTCCAAGACTTTCTAAGATAGTGTCTCGAATATTCATTTGAATTGTTAAATCCGACATTCTTGCTATAGTATCTTCTAAAGCTTTTGATAGCCTCTCACTGGCTTCTTTAATAGTTTCAGCGGTAAATTTCAAAGATTCTCTGATAGCTAAATTTGTCTCGTGTAATTCCCCTGTTAGTTTTTCCATACTCATTCGCATTTCAGAGAGTTCATCCTTTAACTCCTTAATACCAGCCATTATTATCCCAATTTATCGTTATTAAGCTAAATAAAAATCTAATCTTTAATAAAATAATGAAAAATTGAAAATTTTAAAATTAATTAAAAAAAAAAATAAATGTTCTAGTCTTTTCTATTAAAGAAGATTAGCAAAGATACTAAATCCTCCAATCCATAGACAGAAACCTTGTACAAAGCAAAAAATCATTATAATAAACGCAATTGGTGGCCAACTGAGAAATTTAGAGATTTTTTGCAAGGTTCCAATATAAAATTTTGCTGTAAGTCCAACAACTACTGCTACTATTATAAAAATAATAACCAATAGCCATTTCGGATTTATCACTCCAGCTATTAATTGGACTGCCCAGTCTGGTACGATAATTGCAATAATAAATGTAACAACAGCAGCAACAATTAATCCTAAAATACTGGAAAGTGGCAAATCCGAAATCGGTTTGAAGAACATAGTTATTCCAATTATAATTAAGAAGATACAAGCAAAATGATTTGCTTCATCTCCAGAAACAATGGCGTATTGATGACTCGGAGGAATATCTAATATTAATCCCATTACACCACTCCAAATAACAAAAATCCCTAGAACTAGACCTAAATAAGACATACCACGTAAAAATTTGGTGACATCAAATTTTTCCGCTTCTGCTTTTCTTTTAGTAAATGAACCTCTTCTTTTTCTTTCATAACCTAACCAAGTTATTGCCATTGCACCACTTAAAACCATCATAATTGCTGCTGATTCAGCGACCCAATTAAAAAATCCTTGAATTACATCCCAATAGTCAAATAACAATTAAATCACTTTTGTGAAATTTATAAATTAAATACAAATTAGGTTTTGTTTTTAAAAATTTATGGTTGACGAAGTTTAAATCTATAATAAAAATATATTTATTTGCGTTTTGGTTTCATAATCTAAAGAACATATAGCTTTATCAAAACAATGTCTGAGTGGAAAAATAAATTAGACAATGAAATTGATGATTCCTATTATAATGAAATACGCTGTACTGGATGAGGAATTATCGACGGAGTTATAGCATGTATAAACGGTATAAGGAAACGACGTCAAAAAAGAAAACAACAAAAAATTAAATTAACAAATATCAAAGAATAGATTATTAAATGTTAGAATTTATTCTTATGAATTCCGCTAAGAATTCGAGATATAATGAAAAATTTTTAGTAGTTCTTATTGGTAATTACAATTACCACCTAATTTTTTATAAAAAATTATTGAATGAGATTAAATTTTTATTTTTCATAACCACCACGCTTTTACAATCTATTTTATTAGATTTTTATGATAAAATTACAGTGATTTTAAATGGAAGAAGAAGATTATCTAGATCTTGAATTTGATGATAATTGCTACAGTACTACTTGAGGAATGTTAAATATGTGGTATAGAAGGGCAGAAAAACTCCGAAAATTAAAAGAAGAGCAATTAAATACAAAATAATATAAAAATCTCAATAAATTAAATCATAAAATGGTAGGATTTAGTTTAGAATTCTGCAAGAATTCTGAGGTTAAAAAATTCATCTTTCTTTATTTTTTAAGGCATTCTAGGGCCTTCTCCTACTTTACGATAGATAAATCCTTTTGATTCAACAAGCTTTTTATTAAAAATATTCCTTCCATCAATAATTATAGGTGTTCTTACTCTATTCTTTAAATCATCTAGATTAATATTATAATATTCATTGTGATTTGTAGCAAACATGAGGACATCTGCTCCACTTACGGCTTTATTAAAATCATCAGTCAAATCAGTTTTTTTGTAATCTCTCTCTTTAACGTAGGGATCATGAGCAATATACGTAATATTATGAGAATGGTATCTAGCTTTTAGAACATTAATAATATTTTCCGTAGGAGTGTTTCTTGTATCATCTGTATTTGCTTTATATGATACACCTAAAAGAACAACCTTTATATTATCTACTAATTTGCGTGATTCTCGAAATACATCTTCCATTAATTCTACCATATGTTTTGGCATATAATCGTTTAGGTCTCTCGCTTTCAATAAAATATCTGAATTGAATTTATGTTCCGTGTAAGTTCGGTGCCCATAGATGAGTAGATGAGGATCTTTTGTCAAACAATGCCCTCCAACTCCAGAACCAGGATAATGCATCATTCGATCATGTCTTCGATTGATTAATTCGATTATCTCAAATATATTTCTATTGAAATCCTCACATAACAAAGCCATTTCATTAGAAAAGGCAATATTCACATCTCTATAAGTATTTTCAATACATTTTGTCAACTCTGCTGTAAGTGTGTCTGTTATTTGCAGTTCCTTTTTAACGACCTTTCCATACAAGAATTTAGCCCTTTCATTTGCTTCCTTGCAACCGCCTCCAATAACTCTATCCATGTCCGTTATATATTCTAATAGCTTCCCTGGCATAACACGTTCGAATGAAAACACCAAATAAAAATCTTCTCCTCTTTTTAATCCACTTTCTTCTTCTAAAATTTTATTAATTATATTATCCGTTGTCCCTGGTGCCACAGTCGATTCTATTATAACAGTAACTCCCTTCTTTAAATGTGATGCTATTGATTTAGATACTTCTTTTAAGGATTCATACCTAGGCACTTTAGAATCCAAATCAACAGGTGTTTGTACATCTATGAGGATAAAATCTGCGTTATCAACTACATCATAATTGTCAGTAACCTTAAATTTTCCATTTTTAACAACTTCAGCAATTAATTCATCCAATCCAGGTTCTTCCCCTTCAAAGGGATTTTTGCCCTGATTAAGCCAATCTATTTTCCATCCTGATCTTTGTGATCTACGTTGTATTCCTATAACATAGAAATCTTCAACATCAGCGAGTAACGCAGCCATAGGTATTCCCACATATCCCATACCAATAACAACAATGTTTGTAGACATTTTTGACAGTACGATTATTTTTTAGTATTTATCTTAATATAGTTCTAAATCTCTCATTATTGAAAAAATTTTATAAAAAAAAAGAAAATTTGGAAGTTGAATAGATTAAGCTTTTTTCTTTTTATAAGATGTACCTTTTACTCCTTTAAAAACTCCTGCTATTATAGCACCAGCTACAAATCCACCTACATGAGCAAAATGTGCCGTAGAGCCTACACCAAATGGGTCTGCTAATGAATAAATTGCATAGGTTAGTTCCGCTATAAAGTATGTTAATATAAAATAACCTGCATTGACTTTTCTCATTGACATTCCGGTAGCAGAGGGAAGATAAAATTTATTTCCTGAATAAAGGATAAGATATACACCCATCAAACCAAAAATTGCTCCTGAAGCACCTAATGAAGGAATAACTGACATAAATGGCCATATTAAGGTAGTAAGGCCATGAAGCAAACTACCACAAATCCCAGAGATAAAATAAGTTATTAGATACAAAATATGTCCCATTGCGTGCTCGCAATTATCTGTAATTATAATAAAGAACCACATATTCATGATAATATGTACGTAATCACCATGCATAAACATTGAAGTGAATAATGTCCACCAATTGCGACCTGCAAAAAAATCTGCCGGAACAAATGCCGCTTCGATATGCATTTGCATAGCAGGATCCAATAACTGCCAAATAAAGACTGCTATATTCGCGACTAATATAATTACAGAAAAATATTGTTTAAAAAACGGAATTTTATCTGGTTCAGCTTCATAAACCATTCTGATTAACTCCTTGAAGTATTTTTAATTAAAGTCTTACGATGAAGATAATTTAACCAAATAATATAAAAATTTTTAGCTTTACATTCAAAAATAGTAGATCTTATAAAAAAAGAATTAACAATAAAAAGAAGATATGCTTTTAATTTTCACTAAGCATATTTTTGATATATTTTAGCAAATCTTTCCCAGAAAAGGGTTTAGTTATATATCCATCAGCACCTAATCTTTTACCTTTCTGGATATCTTCATTAAAACTTTTAACTGTAAATAGAACAACCTTGATTTGTTTATACCGGTCGTCATTTTTAATATTCTGAAGCACTGTGGTCCCTGAAAGCCCAGGCATCATTATATCTAATAAAACAAGCGCAATTTTATCATAACTTTCTTCGATTATTTTCATAGCCTCCTTTGCATTGCTGCTTGTTATTGTATCAAAATCCCCCAATTTTAAAAACTTTTCTGTAAGATTCACAATATCAGGCTCATCATCAACAATAAGGATGGTATTTTTCCCAGCCATAAGTAAATCTCAAATCTTTTTTTTGTCTTGAAAAAATTTAAAATACTTTTTTTATGTTATAATGAATTTAGTCATTTATATAAATGAGCTTATTTTTTACATTTGTGATCATTAAAATCACAAAAATGTTAAAATGGCAAGAAAAAATCGACTGCCTCAGTTTCCAGATGATTATCTTGAAGATAAAGCACTAGAATATGATACTTCAAAATGGATGGAGCGTAATCAAAAAAGAACGACTCAGTTCGCTATTCAACATCTCTTTAATAATACTTTAGAATCTATTGATAATAATGATTCAAAAAAACATAAAGACGGTCTAGTATTAGATCTGGGATGTGGAACAGGTTATTCATCAGAAATCCTAATTGAAAATGGTTTTAATGTTGTTGCAATCGATATCTTATACGATATGTTATCAAAAGTAAAAGAAAAAAAAAAAAATATTAATTATTATAAAAATTTAGAGTTAATTTTAGCAGATATTAATTTCTTACCTATAAGGGTTAAATCTATTGATCATATATTCTCAATATCATCCTATAATTTTATAACACATGGATTGGAGAAATTTGGAGAAAAAGCAAAACTTCTAAATGATACCGCGGGATATCTAAATAATATACTAAAGCAAAATGGTAGAATAATTATAGAATTCTATCCTAAGGATAATCAGGAATTAAAAATGTTTAGCAAATCATTTATAAATAATGGATTTGAAGGATTTATGGTTAAAAAAAATCCTAACCAGAAATCTGGGAAAACCTTTTTACTACTAAAGAAAAATATGTAAATATGGGAACTTGTAAGTTTTGTGGGAAAACTGAAAAAGTAATTTCAGAGGTTCTACAAGTTTGTAGATCTTGTATCATAGAAGAGGATTGGAGTAAAGTTGAACCACAGATATTAAATGTTCACACTGAAGTCCGTAAACTTGTGAAACTCCCAGCTAAACCCCCAAAAGCAGAAAAACCAAATGTAATGTTGAGATGTAATTTATGCATTAACGAATGCAGGCTTTCAAATAACGATACCAGTTATTGCGGGTTGCGAAATATACATTTAAGAAAGACAGGAGAATTGCCATATCCCACTAGATCGAAAGGCTATATTCATGGATATATAGATCCCAATCCAACTAACTGTTGTAATGGATGGTTTTGCCCAGCAGGAACGTCAGTTGGCTATCCGGAATATTCCAATTATGAAGGTCCTGAATTTGGGACATACAGTTATGCAGCATTTTTATATGGTTGTACGTTTAATTGTTTGTTCTGCCAGAATAGTAGTCATAAGCTGTTTAGCAAGCGACATTTATTTGATGTAGAAACACTAGCAAATCAAATCGTCAAAAATAAAAAAATTACATGTTTATGCTTTTTTGGAGGGACTCCGGAAGCTCAATTACCATTCTCAATAAATCTGTCTGAAAAAATTTTACAAGGGATTAAGGGGGTGGACAAGACAAGAAAATTTAGAATATGTTACGAATGGAATGGAACTGGAAATCGTGAATGGATTGAAAAATCCATGCAAATTGCCATCAAATCTGGAGGAAATATTAAATTTGATTTAAAAACCTTTAATGAAAAACTTAATATTGCTTTATGTGGTGTGAGTAACAAAAGAACACTGGAAAACTTTCGATTTTTAGCAGAAAAGTATTTTGGAACTAGAAAAAACTTACATGAAATGAGTGCATGTACACTATTAGTTCCTGGTTATACAAATCAAGATGAAGTTGAACAAATCGCTAAATTCATTAGCTCTATTAACAAAGAAATTCCTTATAGTTTATTAGTATTCCACGGCGACTACCAAATGCGAGATTTAGGGATTACACCTCGTAAACAAGCAGAGAGATGCTTGAGAGTTGCAAACAAATATTTAGAAAACGTTAATTTAGGTAATAAGTTCTTACTCGGATTTTCATAGAATAAATCATCTTACTTTTTATCATTAGATAAAAAAATTTATTTAATAGGAATTATTCAGATAAATACTAAATATTAGAATAAATAAATTTTCTCGGTGAGGAAACAATACAAAAAGCACGCATACGACTGTCATCTACTCAGTTAGACGCATTAAAATCAGTATGCGAGCAAATTGAAAGCGTAACTAAAAATCAAGGAATTCGAAAAAATGGTCCTATTCCTCTACCAACAAAAAGATTAAGAGTCCCAACTTTGAAAGCTCCTTCTGGTCAAGGGACTGCAACATGGGCCAAGTTTGAAATGCGGATCCATAAAAGACTATATGAAATAATCGCTAATGAGAGAAGCATGCATCTTATTATGAAAATTCAAATTCCAGAATCCGTTCTTGTAGAGATTGAATTAATGTAAATAGTTATCCAAAAAACTCATTATCATAATTCTTCTAATTTGACTTGAATAGGTTCATTACTCAGCTTAACTTTTTTATCGATTTCAATCTTATCAACATAATAAACATTACCTAGTATAACTGAACCTCTTCCAATTGTTATATCCTTTCCTTTGATATCTCCATCAACATGTGTTTTTATAACATTAACGAGGTTTTTTGCATGTATACTACCATGAACTCGATAAATTTGTTTCTTCTTTATATCAACTGAAACACCGAAAAGGATATCTTCCCCCACAACATTCCCTTCAATATAACTAGAACCATCAATTTTAACATTTTTCTCAGACGATAAATTTCCATTTATTTCTGAGGAACCTGACAATTCGACTCCTTGTTCACCCCGCACAAAATGACCTGATTCAAAAGAACCAGATGAAATCAGGGTACCTTGAACATTTACAAGGTTTCCTATTTGGGCAGAGCCTGAAAAATCAGCGCTTTGATCTCCATAAAGGAAGCCGGCAATACTAAATGACCCTGAGCTACTTATATCGCCATGAGAGGTAAGATTTCCTGATCCTGTTAATGTTCCTGACGATGTAAGGCCATTACATTCTAAATCTCCATTTATTTTTCCTGATCCTGATACCCGTAGAGATTTATTTGATTTTCCGCCAGAAATTTTAGCAGAACCCATTGTACTAATATGTTCGTCAAATTCTTGTATATCGCCTGTACTCTCTACGAGGACTCTTTTCTCGGTCTTTTCATTGAATTTGTTATTTTTCTTTTCCATCTTACTATCCTAGAAAAATTAGTAATTTACAGTTATATAAAATCAAACTTAATAAAACTTTTACTCATTTATTAGAATTTTTTATTGATATTAATTTTATAATTGAACAGATTTAAATCAATAAAATTTTATATTTCTAATAGCTAATCATAATTTTACTCTGTAAATTAAATCTTAGTGAATTTTAATGGCAGACTTTCATACTAAAACATTTTATGGACAAAAAACAAGTGTAAGAGTTACAAGTCCATCAAAGCAAGTTCCCTATATTTTTTTGAGTTGTATTAATAGAAAAAAAAACGGAATGTGGGAGAAACCTTCTGAAAAAGAAGGAAAAACGGTAAGATTATCTATTGAGGAGATTATTTGTATAGTAGAAGTGTTAAATAGGAGGAGTGCAAATTGGAGGGGCTATCACGTCTTCAAGGAACGTAAAACAGAAATCTATGTTGGTTGGGAAGATGAGTCTCGTCAAGTTCTACTAATTAAAATTGGAGATTATAGAAAGAAACTAAGATTTCCTAATTTGAATTTTTTAACATTAATGCTAACTCATATATTATCTGAAAAAATAGAGTTAGCAACTAGTGGGGCTTTTGAAACTAGTACTAAAGAGGAGATTGAACTAGAAAAAGAGGATGAATATGGACTTTTTTCAGAGTATATAACTGCTAGGGATGGATTGCATATCGTTGAAACTACTGAATTTAGTGCTTCAAGAGATACAGTGGATATAAAAGCAAAAATTAAAGTGGAAAGTCCAAAAGCTCTATTAATTACACTAGAATCTGGAGAAGAGTTTTGGATTCCCAAAAGTACTGTTCATAGTGAATATGACGTAAATGATAAAGAAAAAATCCAAAAATTCATTGTTGATAAATGGATAATTGAGAAATACAAGATTATAGGAAATAAGTGATTATATTTTATGAGCCAGAGAATTATGTAAATTTAATCTTTTAACTAACGAAACTTTTTAATGAACTATGAGTCTCAATATCAACTTCTTAAAAAATATTGTTCTTAATGTATATCATGCTGTGAATCCCCTTTTTGGAACAGAAAAAGCATCTAAAAAATCAAAAAGAGGAGCTGGTGGAGATATCTCAATGGAAATTGATCTTATAGCTGAGAATGTAATAATTGAATCATTAGAGAAAGCAAATGTGAATCTATTACTAATTAGTGAAGAGATAGGGGAAAAATACATCGGAAACAAGCAAAAAGCAGAATTAAATCAGAATATTTTAATTGTGGATCCCTTAGATGGATCGAATAATGCAGTCAGAGGAGTACCTTATTGTTCTGTTTCCCTAGCATATGCTATAGGTAAAACATCAGATGACATTTTAATGGGTGTTGTTCTTGATTTAAATACTAAAGATATATATTGGGCAGAAAAAGGAAATGGCGCATTTTTTAATGACAATAAAATTTCAGTCTCCAACTTAGATATTACAGAAAAATGTTTTTTTGAACTTAATCTTCCTATGAAGAATTTAATGAAAAATTTAGAATATTTAAGTCCAATAATAAGAAAATTTTACCGGATTAGGATAATGGGCAGTAGTGCTTTGACTTTATGTCAAATTGCTAGAGGATCTATGGAAGCATTTATCAATTTACGAATTAGTAACAGATTAGTTGATGTCGCTGCAGGGATTTTAATAATAAAAGAGGCTGGCGGTATAATTTTCGGTTTAGACGGGAAAGACATTGACGAGCAATTATCAATAACTAAAAAATTTCCGTTTATTGCATGTAATTCTAAACTAGAATCATTCCTTAAGAAGGAATTAGTTAATATAGTTTTATAATACCTTTTATAAAGATTAAAATCTAAAATAATTCTATTAAATCTGTAAATTATGGATGGGATGAATCGTTTAGACACAGAATTCTTTCAAAACGACACAAAAGAAGTTGCACAGAATTTATTAGGAAAATTTTTAGTAAGAGAAACTGAAAAAGGAATAATGATCGGAAAAATTACTGAAGTAGAAGCTTATCTTGGCTCAATTGATAAAGCAAGTCATGCATATCAGGATAGAAAAACTGAAAGAACAATAATCATGTATATGAAACCCGGGACTCTTTATGTTTATCTAATATACGGAATGTATCACTGTTTAAATGTTATAACTGAGCCAGAAGGAGTACCTTGTGCTGTTTTATTCAGAAAACTATACCCTATTGAAGGAATAGAATTAATGCTTGAAAATAGAAATGTTCAGATTGACAAAAGGTATAAAAATTTAGCAGATGGGCCTGGAAAATTATGTATGGCTCTCAATATCACAAAGAAATTATTTAATGGTTATGATGTATGTAAGACTGATTCAAAATTATACTTTATCCAAGGTGAAACGGTCGATAAGAAATCCATCTCAATAAGTAGAAGAATTGGGATTGATTATGCTGAAGAAGATAGAGATAGACTATTAAGATTCACACTAAAAGATGATACAATTTGAAATTTTTTGAATTTTTCCTTTTTCTCCTATTACAAATTTGACATTAATGGATAAATTTATATATTCGCATTCCTCACTTATCCTTGTAAATAAGGTTTAGGGTTGTTTTATTTTTGTTTAGAATATTTTATATGATAATATGAGGTGTGATTATTATAAAGGATGCCCTTAAATTTTTTCATGCTTACATTCGTGAAATTATAGATGTCGGAGGAGAAAATTTACCAAAAGCAATTTCAACAAAGTCAGGTGCTAAGCTTGGCAAGATCTATAAATCAAAAGGGGGAATTATGAGTATTGAAACCTCATTAAAACAAATTTACTCTGTACTTGGAGCAAAACCTATAATTAAAAAATTAAACGAGAAAACATATGAGGTTATAATAAAATATCCAAAAAAGTTTTGTCCAATTGGAGGTGGGCCTAATCGCTCCCGAATTAATCTTTTCCAACAGAGTGTTTGTATTCCTTATACAAGAGGTTTTTTAAACGAACTTTTCCCTCAATTTCACTTCGAATCTGATATTTTAAATTGTATCCCTTTAGATCATCATAAAAATTGCCATTACATATTAAAGATCGAAAAAAAGTCAAATATTGATTAATTGTTATTAATTTTTAATTTACTTCAACATTAATTATTCAAATCCAATTAAATAGAACACTTTTTGCACAAAGAAAAAATCAAATCTATCTATATTAGTAATTAAATAATTTCAATAATAATTTTTATATACTCTGTCATCGAGATAAGATTAGATTTTTATTTCTTTTATTAGGGGAATATATTAAATTATGTCAAAAAATAGAGATGCTCTTAAATTCTTTCATAATTATATTAGAGAAATGATAGATATTGGTGGATCCAATCTTCCAAAATCAATATCAGCTAGTCTAGGTGCAAAATTAGGTAAATTATTAAAAAACCGTGGAATTTCTAGTTTGGAAGGGAGCTTAAATAAAATTTATAGGGTATTAAATGCTAAGACAAAGATAAAAAATTTAGATGAGAATACCTTAGAAGTAACTCTACATTATAAATCACGTTTCTGTCCACTCGGAGGTAAATATAATCCAGAACGAGCTAATCTTATTCAAGAGACTTTGTGTGTTCCATATACTGTTGCAATATTAAACAGCATTCATCCTGAATATAAATGTAAAGTTAATATCGATGAGTGTATCCTTAGTTCGCATAATAAAGCGTGTCGATATCTATTATCAAAAGAATTTAAAAATAGTAAAAATAATCAAGAATAAGGTGTTTTTTTTTAATAACCTGAGCCTCGACGTCAGTCCAAATATTATGACCAGCTTCTCGTGCTCCTCCACACCTGCACTACAAAGCGTGAACTACTATCCTTACGAATGCTCCATCCCTGGCCTGTTCGGTTTCGAAATTACGAGCTTATATATTTCCTACAAAATATACTACTCTGTAACCCACCTATGTAGCCGATGCTTCGACGGAACACAAGATTGGATAACAATCCTCGTGAGATCTGAACTCAGGCACTTTCCACTAATGTGCATTTTGTGGTCCACCCAGCATGGGGTATCAGCCGTTGCACAACTTGGCTGTAATAATATAAACTATGATTAAATTTAAATTTATATTATAAGAAAACTATTAGTTTATAATAAAAGAAAAGGAATTTAGTTTATTTCTTTCTTAAGTTCTTTTTTATTTCCTTTCGGCGTATAATTGAGAGAAATTCTTGAGTATCGGGAAACACATAGACTAGGTCTTCACCATCATCCTCAATAGTTATCTCCTTATAAAATTTCTCTTTAACCTTGGTATTAAGATCATTTAAAATCATAATTTAAAAATATCAGAAATAGATACAAAAAAATGTATAGCACGGTGATATTATAAAGAATCGAGAAAGAAGAAAGAGTGAAAATATGGATAATTTAATTAATAAGTATCTGATCTAGGAATGTTTTTATTTCTTTATTAGCGGATCTTCCGTGATTAAACATACCGTTTAAATAAGTATTTAGGAAGACTTTAATCTCGGAGTTAAGATCTTTTATATCAACAAAAGTATATTTGGATTTTAATTTTTTCTCATCTACGACTGGTTTTACATGTTTTTCTATTAAGCTTAAAGTAAAATTAACTACTGCTTGATATACTTTATCTTTATCTCTTGAATTTAACTCGTAATTGCCTTGGATAGTTTGCTTTCTTATCTCATTTAATTCTAGTAATAAATTTTCTAATTCTGGTAGAAGTTTGAGTAACTTAATTTTAGATGGTAAAGATTCATTGATACTTTCAGGGAGCTGAGCATCGCAATACTTTTCTAAGTTCGCATAAAATCTTACCAATAGTTTAAATGTATCTTCTATTTCATACATGCTTTCCCAAATATTAAGATCTATACCTTTAAGAGATTTCTTAATATTAGTTTTAACTTTTTCAGAAACTGATGATAAATATTGTGAGTAATCCTCAAAAGGAAACCCAAAATAATAATTATTATATTTTTCTTTAATTTCTTTTGAGGTTAGGCCAGAAGCTTGTATTCGTTCTTTCCTAACCAACTCTTTAGCAAATTTCATTACATAATTACAGTTTGGACAATATGTAATCCAAGAGCTTAGAATGACTTCGGGAGGTTTAACTCCACTTGAGCTTATATATCCATTAAAACCTGATAATAATTTCCCATCTGAAAAAAAAGTAGCTTCTTCTGGGTAAAAAGTTCTAGGAATGAATTTAGTATCACATAATGGACATTTTAGTTTTTCTTTGCTTTTCATGACTATCGAAAGAGAGTTTTTAATTAACCTATAATTGATTATACAATATCACTAAAGTATCTATAATTCTTAATATAAATACGAGAATAATATGTGGAACATATTTCATTGAATTACTATAAATTTAAAGAATAAAATCAAATATTCATAGTAATCAATTAAAAAATTTGTTAAATTAAATTGTATTTACTAATAAAAATTTAAAAATTAATATAAATTCTAAAAGGAGAAATTCGAAATGGTGGAAGAAATTGTGCATTTAGATGCTGAAATTCTCGAAAACTTTATGAAAGATGTTTTCATTGGATTAAAAGTACCAGAAGAAGACGCTAAAATTATTGCAAATGTATTAATTACATCAGATTTAAGAGGCATAGATTCACATGGAATACAGAGATGTAAAATGTATTATGATCGTATCAAAGAAGGAATTTATGAGCCAATAACGAAAATTGATGTTATAAAAGATGAAAATGCAACAGCACTTTTAGATGGTAATTGTGGAATGGGGCATGTTATTGCTTATAAAGCAATGAAAATGGTTATTGAAAAAGCTAAGAAGTACGGTCTTGGAGCTGTAGCTGTGAGAAATTCAACTCATTTTGGAATTGCTGGCTATTATTCCCTTATGGCAATAGAAGAAGGTATGATAGGATTTGCTGTAACAAATGCAAGACCATCAATACCTCCAACTTTTGGATCTGAACCTATGTTAGGTACAAATCCTTTAACTATTGGCGCTCCAACTGATGAAGATTTCCCTTTTCTTATTGATTGTGCTACATCAATAATACAACGTGGAAAAGTAGAGGTTAATGCACGAATTAACAAAAAACTTCCCGAAAATACCGTTATTGATGATAAAGGAGAAATTTTGACTGATCCTAAAAAAGTTTTAGAGAAAATGTTAGAAAGACAAGCATGTTTATTACCATTAGGAGGCAAAGGAGAAGAAACTGCAGGTTATAAAGGATATGGTTATGCAACTGTTGTAGAATTATTATCAGCAGCTCTACAAGAAGGTATTTATTTAAGAGATACCCTTGGTATAGTTGAAGCTAATCAAAAAAGACTAAAAGTTGGTCATTTCTTCTTAGCAATTAATACAAAGAGTTTTATGGGATTGAATTCTTTCAAAAAAACCGCTGGTAATATAATGAGAGACTTAAGAGGATCAAGAAAGATTCTTGGGGTGGATAGAATATATACAGCTGGAGAAAAGGAATTTATTGCTGAAAACATTAGAAAAAAAAATGGAATTCCTCTAAATAAAAGTCTACAAAATGATATCAAATTAATGCAAGATGAATTAGGATTAGATCAATATTCATTTCCTTTCTCAAAATAATATTTTTTTTTCTAAAATTTTATCTTCTTTTTTATTCTTTTAATGAATATTTAACAAATTTCTAAAAAAAAGAGTGCTTTAATATCATATTTTATAAATTGCAATTGATAAAATCATTATAAAAACAAGGTTATTAGAAATGGAACAAAAAAACTTGTATAAAGTAATTTTATCGATCTCTATTTTATTAGGCCTAGCTTTGGTGACTCTACTCTACTTATTGAATCTTCCTATTATCATTCAAGCATATACAAATATTGAAGGTATGGATCTCATTGTAATTATCCTCTTAGTTAGAATTGTCATATTGTTCGCAAGTTCAATGTATATGTTCTATAAATGGTTTACCCAGGAGAAAATCTTTCTTTCTGATTTACCATTTTTGTTTGCTTTATTTTTTCTTCTTTTAACTTTTGGGAAAATGATAGATCTCTTCTTTGATTTGACTTATCTTTATTTCCTAGAATCATTGAATTTAATCGTGATTAAAATACGGTATTTTATCATTATTTTTACTGTCCTTCCGTTAATTTACTTGAGTATTACTATGATTCTCTATTACTTTTCATTAAGAGAAAAATCTCAAAAACTTAAAGAAGAAAAATCTCGGAATAAAATTAGTTTAATAATTATTATTATTGTGTTAGTCATTGAATCTGTGGCGATTCTACTAGTCTCTGATACCCCTTCAATAAGTATTTTACTACCCGCAGTGGTTATCCCTTCTCTTTTGGTGATCGTTTGGCTCTTCGCATTTGCACATAGGAATAAACGTCTTTCACAGGTAAATTCCTTAGTCCTTATGATAGGTTTTGCTGCTTATTTGATTTCCCAAATATTAAGACCTCTATTCCAAATTCTTCTAGGTGAGACTTCTGGGTATTTAATCGTATCAGAAATCCTTGATTTAATTATATTTGCTATTATTTTCATTGGATTTTATTTGGATGCAAATTATAAATAGATTTTATATTCTTTTTATTATTTTTTTTATTTTCATGGCTTGTTTTTATCTAATTCCAATTATACACACCTCGCTCAAGAAGCAAATTAAGGATTATGAAAATCAGATTTTATATCCGCTTTTGAACAACTAAATGTTTTCGAACTGGTTTACAATGAGGAAAAATGGTATCAACTGCCCTTGAGTTATTTGACCATATAGAGGTTCCTTCATAGTAGGTTAGACCGCGCATCAGACATGTCAATTGACCAATATTGTTTAGAGCAGAAAAAATTCCTTTTCCGTAATATCCTTTCTTTACCATTGCTGTATCTACATTAACTCTTGATATTGGGTGTCCTCGCCATAGTTCATACAAATCAGGCAGACAAAGTATTATCCCTACCAATTCTCCAGTAGATCTATCAAAAGCCATTGGGACATAAGGCTGTATTTTTTCCAAATCACATGATTCCCACGCCTCTATATACTCTGGAATTGTAGAATAGTCTTTAAAACAAATTTCATTTTCCAGTTTATAGAAAGAATCTGGTAATCGGCTGTAAGCGTCTAAAAATTCTAACACACGATTTCTCCCTGAACCATCAGGCATAATCTGATAAAATGAGCTATTGGCAAGTGCTCGAATATCATCTACATAATCATTTAATTCTTCTAAAGTAGGAAAACTCAGACATATGTCATTATCTATCATCTTCCCTTTTTTCCATGACTGTTGGACTACACGAACACATGTATATTCAGAATCTTTTTTATAACCTAATTGAGTTAAAAAATTAATAATTTGTGATTCTGGCGCTGTATATCCTACTCCATAAAGTATCTGCTGCTCAAAACCTTGAAATTGAATTCCTAATCCTCCAAGATTTTTTGGAAAGTTAACACCAGCACGAATTTTCTTTATTCTATAGCTTCGTACAAAATTTTCACATTGTTTCACGAGTTCCTTACAAATTTCAAGGTCTTTAGCATGTAACCATCCAATGGTTCCACATTTTCGACTGTAGCTAGTATAATAAGGATCAATCTGCGTTATAGCAAGTCCATGTACTTCTTGACCTCTATATCCAATAAAAACCGCAATTTTATAATTTTCATCCTGAAATTTAACCTTTAAATAAGATACAATTTCTTCTATTACTTTATCTCGTACTTGGTTATCAGGAACATAGAGTATCTGTCCTAAGGCCTCCTTAATCTCACCAAACCAAAATGAACGTACAATTTGTACTTTTTCTAATATTAAGACCATTTTTAGATCATTATTATATCCTTTAACTAAATATCAAATTTCGTTATATTTAAAAAAAAAAGTGAAAATTTTTATGTTCTATTTTAAGAAATTAAGAGCAAATATAGTATATACTTTTATTGCGTTAATAAAATCTTCAAGGTTGACAAATTCATTAGTAGTATGGGCAACATCAAATCTTCCTGGACCAAATAATATTGTATCATTACAGTAGTTTGAATTCCGAAAGAATTCTGCATCAGCAGAGGCTGGAAACAAAAAGTAAATTGGTTCAATATTATAAATGTGCTTTACTATCTGAAAGAAATTGGTAAGAGTTTTCGAATTTTTCCATCCTTCAAAATATGAGGGTTCAGTATAATGGTGAACTTTCAAGGTGACAAATTCTCCAAATCCAAGGTTATCAATCATTGAATCTAAAGCATTCATTACCATCTTAACCGTATGATTTGGTAATATTCGGAAATCTATAATTGCCTCACATCTATCAGGGATCATATTTTCTTTAATGCCTGCATTAAGCATTGTACAAGTTTTACTGATGGAAGTAACAGATTTAAAAAGGTTCATAATTAAAGGATTTTTTTCCACTAAATCCTTAAATTTACCCGGAAAGGAAAGATGCTTTTTAAAACTATTTTGTACTTCTTCTTTTGGAAAAGGTAGCTGGATTTCAGGTAAATATTTATCAATCTTATCTAGATTTACAATAATCTTGCTCATGATATTGATAGGATTATATCCTAAAAAAGGTACAGAAGCATGAGCACTTTTACCATTGATGGTGATTTTGATTTGTAAATCACCTTTCTCTCCTACAATAATCCCTTTCTGAAGTGCATTTAGACCAGTATATTCACCTACAACTACAAAATCACAATGTATATCTTTTAAGACATTTTCCAAACACCATTTAGTACCAAGAAATCCTCCAGTCTCTTCTTCTGCTACTGCATTTAGAATTAAATTTCCGGAGAGAGTAGGTTTTAAGGATTTAAGGACTTTTAATGAAATAATCATAGCAGCTAATCCAGATTTCATATCAGTTGTTCCCCTTCCATACATTACTTTATTCTCTTCAATAGTTCCAGAAAGTGGTGGATATTTCCACTTTTTATTATCTCCAGGAGGAACTGTGTCCATATGTCCGTTATACAACAAAATTTTCCCATTAGGATTATTATTTAAAAAAGCAACTAAATTAGCTCTCTTATCACCGAAGGGATGCTTTTCATAAGTGATATTCCCTTTTTTTAGATACTTTTCAATTAATAAACAAATCTTTGATTCTGTTCCTGGAGGATTATATGATGGAGTTTGAACTAATTTTTGTAAAAATTTTATATATTCTTCTTTATGTTCATCAATAAACTCAATAATTTTCTGATGTTCCATAAATGACACTTCAATAAATAAAGAACGCATTAAAATTATTGGAAAATAGGTACATTTTTTTTAGATCTACTTCTCTTCCGGAACATTTCGATATTTTGTTCAATGTCTTCTCGATAAGGAGTATCATTTAATTGCTCTCGGATATGCTCTAACATCTGATCTTGTGAAATTCCAATTTGCTTGAAAAAAGTATTTACTTCCATGGGTTTAAATTTGTTTTCCAAGATTAAAGGCCCTATCATTTTTAATGTTCTTAACCATTTTTTTCTTGTACTTGGATTTTGGCGTACTAACTCCGCATATTGATACGCATAAAGAATCCCTCCATATCTGTTAAGATCATAAAACATAGCAGCATGGATAACATTACAATTAGTAAGCAGAGGATCTGCATGCCCTTTCTTAACATAATTTTTTGATTCTACAAGATCTATAATATCTTGCTCTCGATAAGGTATTACATGATATGGAAGTAGTACTCGTGGGAGCATTCCGTTTTGTGTTTCTAAAGTAGTTAAATACCATCTTGCGTCATCCTTTTCAAAGAATAGACTTTCAAGAATTGAAGGTCTCCAATGTTCAACGATTTCTAGCTTAGGAATTTCATAAAAATAACGAAATATTTGATCAGGAGAGTAGCCAAATAAGACATAAGGTATTTCTCGTCTTATCGCTTCTTTTACCACTATACTATGAATTAAATCAGAGCAATAATCACAAATATTTCGAGCTAAAAAGACTTCATCAGAGTTATGATAGAGAAAATGATATTTATAGAGTTTAGTAAAAGCAGGGATGCAATCTTCAATAAGAACATGATCTACTTGGATTTTTTCCAGTGTGTCTTTAATATTATTTTTAGCAATATCCGTCATAAATCCAGTATCAGAGGTAACTGCCAATGGAGTTAATCCATGATCATTTACTAAGTAATCCAATAGAGCAGTTGAGTCTTTTCCCCCTGAATATCCCAAAATGCAATCATATCGTCTGGAACCATGATTTCGTTTCATTTCTTTAATAACTAATTCCCAATCAGTAAGAGCGGTTTTTCTTCTTTCATCACTGATTTCTGTTCGTGACCAATTAACGTTCCTATGTTTAGGATCAGAACAAAATTCGCATTCATTTACATCATTCAGATGAACTCCTAAGAATCCTTCAGGTAAGATACATTTCCTACATATTTTATTTTGCTCAATCATGTTATTTCATTTTTCTAAATTAGTAATTATCAATTAAGCTAGCCATATTTAAAGGAAAAATTAACAAGACCTAAAATTTTCATTTTAAATTTTTGTAATATCTCTCTAAACTTTTTTATTGTTTTTTATACTCGATAATCTAGGTTATAGTAAATCCTATATAGAGTGGAGTTACTGTTCCAATAATCGAAAATAATAGCAACCATTCTGAAAGAGGGCTAGAAAAAATACAGAAACTGACAAAAGTTAAAAATGGTAAAATACCTCCAATGCCAAAATATTTTGGGATGTTTATATCAAGTTGAAAAGTCATGATACTAAATCCTAATAATGAGACAATAAAACCTCCAAATGCGATACCAGAACAAATATCATGTCCTAATCCAAATGATCTATCCAAACTAAAGACTCCTACCAAAATAATTCCAATTCCACCCGTCATTATGGCATAACGAGGGATTTGATACATTATCTTCTTGAAATGAGTAGTTTGATATCTTTCTAATTTTAACCTCTTATAAAAATAACAACTAAATGTAAGTGTGGCAATCCCACCAAAAATACTGGAAATGTCAAATAAGAAGGGGAATGGGGTTATTAGAAATGTTCCTAATTGGCTAATGGTATTAGTTATCATAGTATACCCTTGAGAAAAAGCGAATCCCATACTCATAAAGAGAAATAAAAGATATAGCGAAAATGAGGAGATGATCATTATTTTAGTTGATTTTTTATATAATTCTATATATGAGATTTTTTTCTTAATAGGAGGAATTTCCTTAGTTTCAGTTTTGGGATTAGAAAAATAATCTAAATCCAAGATTTCTACAAGTAATTTTCCCTCATCAATAAGTTGGATATCCTGGTCAATTCTTCCTTCAAAATAATTAAATAAAATATGGTCTTCAAAAGCTCTATTTTTCTTATTATATTTCCAGCTTGGTAAGTAACCCCTAGGGTTTAAACCGAACATTTGAAATAATTTTTGGTGTTCAGATTTATATGCTGATAGAAAGACTTCACAATATCTAATGTTCCATTCTTTTGCACATTTCATAAATAGTTCTACAAACACATATAATTCTTCAACTGAAGATACCTCATAAGTTGTTTTTTCAAAATTCTGAATTTGAGGGGTGTAAAGAAATTCGAAAAAGGATTCAGATTCTTCTAGACTAAATCGAATTGTCTCGTAATCAAACTTATCTTTTTTATTAATGTATTTAATTTTTTTCCTTAATTGCCTTATTTTTTTAAAATCTAATTCCAATACTGAATTATCAAAATTGCATGCCCCTAAATCATATCGCTGAGTAGAGTAAAGGAAGCAATTTGCCGCTTCAGGTATGATAGTGGGCGTCTGATTATACCTCATAGTGGTAATCGCTCTCTGATCATAACAAATATGTAAAATATCTGATTCCACTTTTCCCATGAATACGTCTTTATTAGGATAAAACGCAAGGGGCCGAATGCCTCCAATAGACAGGGCATATTGAGACTTAGAATGAGCTGTACGGTTCTCACAATACCAGCGATAGATCTGATCCTTGTACTTAGTATACATACCAATATAAGACCCAATAACAGCTTTAATAACATCAACTTTCCCTTGATAAGCTTTTTTTATCATTAAGCCGCGAATATACCCTTTTTTATCCTCAAAATCAAGTATAAAAGTAAAACATCCTATAGTATTATCATTGATATCTTTGAATACGACCCAATCGCAAGTAGGGCTCTCAATCATCTGCCTTACTTCCTCAGTATCTTCCATTTCTTTATAGGGATATGTACCCTCATATAACTCTTTATAAATTTCTACGATGTCTAAGGCATCTTCCGGGCGAGCTAATCGCAAAATAGGGGACTTTTTACTCCTTCGTATTCTATCTTTGATCTCAAAATCAAGTTGCATTCCTAAATGAATATCTGTGGATACAATATCTTCAAACGGTCTTAAGAATTGTTGAGTATTCTCAGGAAATAATTGTTCCAATGATACTATTGTATTGCTACCATATTCTTCGGATACGGTCATCTCTTTTCTATTTTTTTTTGAATAATTGTGTTTTTTAAAGCCGTTAACTTAGGTTTAAGACAAAAAATAGCGAATATATTTAAATAAAAATGCAGGTAGAGAGATTGATTTTTTTTCTTTAAATACCAAAATAATGGGATTTATTGATCTTTTATTAAATTTTTATAGATGGTATTAATTCTGGTCCCGATGTCTTCCAAAAATTTATTTTTCTCTTCTAATTCTTCTAAGAGATGAGATGATGGTTCAGTCATTCGTTGGAGCTGTGTTTGAGTAGAGTATGACTTAAGAAAAAACGGAAAGAAATTCAATAATCGGTTCATAACCTCTACTCTAGAATTAATAATTTCTTGTCGTAGTTCCTTCGATGTAATAAAGCCTTTCTCTAACTCTTCAATTTTCTTTTTTAATTGGATTAAGATTGTCTTATCAAACAAAATCAATTCTAAATTTTCACTGAGTTGTTCTTTAATATATTTATCCATATTTTTTACTCCTCCTGGTTAACAAATTGTTGAATTTTCATAAAAAAATCATGAGTTAATTCATAGATCTCTTTAGTAAGGGATTCTATATCTTCTTCTTCTCCTTTAATCACTTGATATCTATCAATATAGGAAATTATTTCCTGTTTGGTGAACGGAAAATTCTTTGTCTCTGCCAGCACAGCTAGAAATTTATTGATATCCACAAACAAAGCACTGTTCACATTATAATAATGTCGGTATACGTTCACTAAATATTTCTTGATTAAACCATGTTCAATCTTTAATGCGGTATCATAATCTTTTCGATTAATGTATTCATAAGCCGTAAACAAATCCATATGAAAGTTACTCAATTCTCGCAAAAAAGCTTTTTTGATATTATGCTTTGGAATGATATAACGTCTTTCTTGACTCTGAAAGATATCTTTTAAAGCGGAATCGGAGTCAGACACAGATTCTGGAGTAGGAACACGAATATCTTTTTGAGCATTTCCCTTTGTCTCATAATAATCTTGTAACGCTTCCTCATATCTCTCTCCTACAGAATAAGAAGTTCTTAACGCTTCAGAACCACTTGCTCTTTGGGGGTGATTCTCAACCAAGTATCCCTGCCTAATTAATAGATTTAAAATTTCATCTCTGGTTTTTTTAATTTGAATTTTATTATTTGTCTTTCGAGAAATGGAAGGATATAGAATCTCTTTTAAGTGCTTCTCGAGTTTATGTTTGTATAAATTACCGATTTGATCGATTGTTTTTAACTCATCTAAAAATGTAATTATTTCTTTAACATAAATATAATAATGTCCCAAATCAATCTCAAAAATGGTTTTTTTAGCTCGTTCCAGAATTTTCTTCTCATTTCCTTTGAGATCATACCCTTGTATTTTCATAAACTTTACAATATCGGTATAGGTCAATAGTGGTTGCTTTTGAATAGCATCTCTGGAAATTACCGCAGGAAAGGGCTGATCAATATCATCACGATGGATAATCACCGTATCTCGATCTAGATTCTTCAAATATTGGATTTGATAAGTCTGATTACGATTTCTTGAAAATACCCCCATGCCTTCAACTTCCTGAAGGTTCATGAGATTCCTTAACATGGCAATATCTCGATTATCAATTGTTTTTAACGCAATATAATTATTGAAGTATCCTAGAAAATTAGCATGAAGGTAGTGTACTTGATTTGCTGAAAAAATGAGCCCGAATCCCTTTTCTAGTAGAGGTCTAAGGAACAAATCTGTCTTATCATAATTTCGTTTAAGGTCCAAATGATAGGAATCAAAGAAAATATCAGCATAGGGCATAATGATAAATTTGGACTCAAAATTCTCATTATTTGCTATAAAATGGATAATTTTCGCAAGGATGATAAACCCTAGAAATGATTTTTTGTTCAGTTCTCGAATAGTCGATAAATCGATAATTATCGTCTTCTTATTTTGGACAAAGCTATAAGGAACAATACTGTCTTGTTGAAAAAACGTTAAATCATCTTGAGTAAAATCAGAAAAGATTGCTAGTAAAGTATCGCTTATAGGGCTTTTTTCCCAATCAGGTTGATGTTGTAGAGACATCCTAATTGCTTGAAGGTCCATATCAGAATGTTTTTGGAGAATCGTCCGAAACATCTCCACTGTCCTCTGATCTTTTTTCAGAGCTAACGCAAATGCGTCAAGCATATATTCAAGATAATCAATATTTTCTTTATCATATGGGATATCGGATTTGATAGGATCAATGATAAAGGCATTTTTATATTTGAAGTATAAAATTTCTTGTTCGTACTGCGAACCTTTATAGTATTGTAACAATTTTGACCATGTTCCGTGAAAATCAAAAATGATAGAAGGCATTTTTAATTTTATTAATTCTGCGACAATTTGCATACAAATCGCATTTCTATCATGAGTATAGCCATTGAGGATAAGTAAATTTTGAAGTTGCTCTTTTGTAAATCCTATAGGGACATCTTCTTCGAGCACTTCAGTATTGTAGGTATGACCAATAGTAATGAAATTTTCCAGGTAGAGAGGAGTATTAAACTCAGCAGCTAATTTAACAGGAATACCTCTTCTTAGGATACTAGCTATCATAGTAAGAGGGATAAGATATGCTCCTTGAAGCATCATATAATTTAAATGAGAACCATTTAACCGAAATCGATTAGTCTTTAGAACATTGAAGATAAATCCTGAGATTAATAATTGGGATCTCAGATCCACCACTCCACTTCCTTTTATATTGGTATAAAAAGCTCCTTTTAACTGTTCAAGTTTAATCAATAGATCATCTTCCAACTCCTGTAAATTAGAGCTCGTTATCGCATCGATATATCGGTATTCAATAACAGACATCACAAGAGTGGAATACCACATTCCAAAACGATGACTTAACCATTTTTCCCAATCTCCTTCATTTTCAAGTAAAGTTTCTTCTTTAGAATACATATATTTTCGCGTTCGTTCATTCAAATTCTTCAATCCATGCTTCTCCACGTCAAAAGGGTGTAATGGTTTATTTCGTAGGGAGTAGCTAAAGGAGATTTTTTTAGTATAAAGGCTTTCAATAAATTTTCGTAAATTGCACGATGGTTCACAAGGGAGGTATCTAAGATTAATCATTTTTACTCCTACTAGAAGTTTTTCTGCAATATGTATAAATAGGGAATAAGGATATTGTCTCATATAATAAAACGAGACATCGTTAAACGGATTCCTAATAAGGATTTGGTCATCTCTAAGAAGTCTATTTCTGGTATATTGAAAAAATACTGATCTCCACCAAATCATAATAATCGCTATAGTAAAGAGGGCATTAAATGCTATGATGTAAAGGAATTGAATACTAAAGATGAATAGTGCAATATCATAAAATATTAGCAGGATAGACATCAGTCCAAATCTTCCTAACGTGATTAAATAATGATTGCCTTTCAATAAATCTCTTTTATCTTTCTTAGTTTGTTTATATCCTTCATGTCTGATAAAAAAAGTGCGAATCGCATTGATTAGCGATTCACCAGATAAAAGCTTAATTTGAACATGATGAAAATTACTGACAAAATTAGTCTTTAAATTATTGGAATGTTTTGTTAATTTAAACCTAAGATTATCTAACGTGGAATTGGTGAGAATTCCTTTAGTGGAATAGGAGACCATAAAAAACACATTGGTTACCCTTGATTTGTTTGATCCTAATCCTGTCTCTCGGTCAAGATATTGAAATAAAGGAATTGTTGGTCGATTTATAATTTGATAGGTATAGGGAAGTCTTATTTCCATCGAACTAAGAGCGATTATAAAGGATTTTACCGCGGGCTCGACATTCTCAGGGATGACGGTAAGCTGGTAGATGTGAATGCCTGTATTAATTAAATCCTTCCTATTACTTAGATATAAATGAGAAGGATGATCTTTTTCATACCAAAACACAACATCCTCAAACGGATTAATAGGCTGAATTGGGCGTAGCTTAAATTTTGATACTATGCTAAAGGAAAAAAATTCATCATGAAAAACTATAAGAAATACTATCAAGCAAAGAATCCCGATACCAATTGCATATTGAAGCTCCTGAAACATGAGATAATTAAGGATCATAATTGAGAGAGTAACTAGTACTACTGAAAAGGCTTTTACATAGGACCTAGTATTATTAATATCTTTAAAGGAAGGAATTGTTTTCCAAATTTTTAGGTATCTTTTATCCTCTACAAGATCGGCAACTATCTTTTTTTTAGTGAAAGGTTCACCTTCAAACTCATTAAATTCGTACTCTAATTTTGTCATCTTAACCTCTCTTTTTTATAAACTGTTTAAAGTAAATATAAATCAACGGAAATGCCCCTCCAAATAACATGAGCGCGATTGAACTTACATCAGCTGAATAGATGGGTAGGAGTAATAATTCAAGAAATAATCCTGTCCCAAATGAGAGCAAGGTAATAAATATACCTAGTAAAAGAAATCCGACGATCTTTTCGACAGAGTGCTGATAGGAAAGATTATCCTTCAATGATCCTTCAATCCTTATTTTTCCAGCATTATTATCTGAAATGGAATTTTTCATTTTTTTAAGAAAGATAGCGGTCTCTAACTTATTACCATTAAATTTACTCCTTAAATCAGATTGTACCACTCGTTCGCGTTCCATAATCTTTTGAAGGATTAGTGATTTTAGTCCATCTGAGTTTTTTTTCTTCCATCTACCGCCTGATGAAAAAGATGAATAAACACCTAGATTAGTTGTTCCGATCAATTCATCAGAATCCAGGCTTTTATGCAAATTTGGGACTTCAATCTTTCTTAATTCATAAAAAAGATGATACATATCTTTAATATAAGAAAGAGGAAGCTCACCATTGTTTTTGAAAAAGAGAATCTCACATTCTCGTAATCTTTCAATAAGTTGTTCTCTAAAAATGACAATTTTTAAATTAGAGAGAAACACTTCGTTGACTAATTCCATATATTCAAAAATTTTCTCCCCTGTTTTCTTATTGCGTGCTCTTATCCCTAAGTGAACTCCTATACTGTCGATCACATTGCTGACTAAAATAAAGCTTACTACTGATAATTTTTTATAGTTCTCGGTTTCCTTGCAGACTTGAATCAAGTTTTTTAATTTAGCATCAATGACTTCTTGATTCATTTGTTTGCCACCTTAATTTGTTGTTTTAATTCTTCTTCTGCTATCATTTTATCCAAGTCGATTTCTTCTTGTGCTTTACTAATAATTTCCTTTACTTGCCTTTCAGGAGTCCTTTCCTGTTGGATAAAGGTAAAAATTGTACTAAAATAAAATAGGCAATAAGGAAAGAGAAAAGGAAATGAAAGCAATTGTAGAACATAACCGATCCCTGATGCATAAGAAAACATATAACCAAGATTATGATCAATAATGGTATATAAGGGAAAATACAGATCCTCAGGGACTAGATACATAATTGGGGATATAAACGCAAAAAAGAATACTAAAATGACTAAAAAAGCAAGAAGATAAGCAAATTTATAATAACTTCGGATTTGTGCTGCATTTTCAATATTTTTAAATAGAATCACATATCCTGCCAGAATTACCCCAATAATAAGGAGGACACTGACAACAAGAGGGATCATAAGCGCTTCAGGACGCATTTGCTCATTAAAGGTTGATCCTTCGGAAAAATAGGTCGTCCATCCTGAAAATAGATAATATGTCCATGATGCGATGAGCTCACTATCAAGAGTATATACTCGAATGGAATACCACTCTAAAAATAAGGAAAATACTAGAAAAATACACCCAATAAGATTTAGGATTCGAAATAACGAGATAAGTTTTATTTTCATGTTTAATCCTCCAAAAATGAAATATATCGTTCTTTGATCTGATCTTCTAGAGGAGGATCATTTTTTGATTTTGAAATAGAAATTTTTCCAGATTCGAATAAATTGGCATTTTTTACAGCTCTTTCAGTTACTTTTTGTTCTAAATATACTTCTGCGTTTTTCTGTTCTACTTTAGAGACAGTTTTAGAGGTTGTATGATTTCCAACACTTTCATAAATAAATTGCTCCATCAGTTTTGGGCTTAATTCTTCATTGATTAGTATCAGAGTGGTCTCATCGTATTCACGTTTCTTTTGAAAATAAGGGGTGGATAACTCATTACGCAGGATTGATTTCTCTTGATGAAATTTGATATAGATATAGGAAAAGGTAATGCCATACAAAGCGATGATTCCATATCCAAAATTTACTAAAAAGGAAATTGCTCTAAAAGACTGAAAAAGTAAGCATGACAATAAAATAAAGCCATATCCAATAAAAGGAAGGGATAATAATCGCAGATGGTTCATGAACTTGAAGAATGATTGGTTATATTTTGTAAGAGTATTTTCTTTTTCAGTATAGGTCTCAATTAAAAAATATTTTTGATCAAGAAATTGCAGTAAATTTGAAAGATCTGATATTTGAACTACATGAATATTAGTGGATTTATGATACGCAAAGGGAATTAGCTTCTCTGTAAATCCTACTTTATTCTGACACACTAATAATGGTTCAATTAAAATTTTATATTGTAATGGTCCTGAATGAAAAAATAAGTTCTCCCGCATTATCGTCTTTTTTAATGAAACCTCAATATGAAGATATCGTGAAATAAATTTTAACAGATTACCTTCCTGTGAACAATTTTCAAATATGTTTTGTTCAGAAAGTAACAGTGCTTGTAAATGTGAACCTAGTACCTGATTTAAATTATAATGATAATTTTTATGAATTTCAGAAGCTTGATAACTAACACTATTTTCATTTAAGATAACATTACCTTTTAAAGGACATACTTTAACAGGAACAATATAAATAAGATCAAGATATTCTTTTACACGAACTAATTTAACGCCTATAAGGTCGATACCAGTAAATAAGGATCGTAATTCTGGAATCTTTTTTACAATAAAGAATTCATATGACTCTAATTCTTTATTGATGGTATTATAAAGTTCTTGAATTTGACCTTGTTCCAACATCTCTACAGATCTCTGTGGAAGAAGTAGTTCTTCATGATACAGTCTGTCCATAGTGGTTTTATGAGCTTCAGCTTCCGTTATTCCTTCCTGTGGGTCTTCTAAATTACTAAAATTCATATCTTGGTCTAATTTAAGATTTTCCTCAACTTCTTCTCCAAAATGAGGATCTTCAATTTCCATTGGCTCATCTTCAACTTGTCCAAACTCGAAATGATCATTAATTTCTTCCTTCTCTTCTTCACCGATAAAATCCTCAACTATAGGTAATGTAGAAGAAGTTAGTTCTGAAATAAGATTTACTCTGGGCGTAATGGGTCCAGAATCAGAATGAATTTCATCTAAGGACGGTTCTGAATTCTCTATTACCTTATTTCGTACAGTAGGAGAATGATCCAATTCATTCTTATCTTCTGTAAAATCAACTAAATCCTTGGACTGTTTTATAATTCGAGCTTGATTAATAAATTTTTGAGCACTAGCCTCTCCAATACCTTCTACTCGTCGTGCTAAATTACCTGCAGTAGTCTCCGAGAGAGAAGTAATTGTCCCGAATCCATGATTGCGAAGTTTAATCGCCATCGATGCCCCAATACCTTTAATCACGGTAATATCTTCTCTACCGATACTAGGTACGAGAGGATCAGCTTCTTTTTTTATTTTTTTCCCTTCCAAACTCTGAGATACATGAGTCATAGGTATCACATCTTGTGGATCTGGATCTATTTAAAGGAAAAAATATCAAAGAACTAATGTTAGATATCTATATTATAATAGACAATTTTAAAAACGAGGTAGGGGTTATATTATATGAATTGACAGAAATTTATCCTTTCAAACCAGTACATTCTGTAATAACCGTGATTTACTCCTCCCTACACCCTGGATTTTTGTCTTTTGGTAGTGCCTTTAAAGGCACTTTTTTTAACTCTTTCCTGTAAAATTTGAAATGATGCAATGTTGCGTCTTGTGGGATAGGAGTAAATCACCTTTTACATCACTAAAGTAAGAAAAATAAGAAAATTTAAACACTGATCGGATTTTATTTGTATGAGTCTTTGATCTAGCCTGTTACCATGGCCCTTTTTTTATAATTCAATTTGTACTCTTTTTTAAGGTAACTAGGGCCATGGTCATTTTATTTCTGTTGAAGTTTTTTCCTTTAAATTATCTCAAGTTGTATAATAGCTAGAAGTAGTCATGATATGATGAATGATGGAGATCGTATTTGGAAAGATTAATAATAAAGCAGAAGTAAAACGGGATATCCAAAAGACTATTACGTGCCCTTATTGCAAGATGCTGGTAAAAATTGGAATAGAGTATGGCATGATAAACAAGATTAGCCCCCATATTTTCTTTCCTCATATACATCTCCATGGAGACCCTTTACATGCATTAATTTGTTATATAAGTCCAAATCTACAGGTAAGAAATGTAAGTGTTATTAAAAGTATAGAAATTGCTCGCGATTCAACAACCTTTGCTCAGCTCATGAAAAAATGGACCAATCCGTATTAAAGAGTGATAGAGATGACAATAACCGATTTTACTGATAAACTGGAAGAGGGGGATCTGGAAGTTAGTGCTGGTAAGGAGATCTTCAAATATATCTATGACAAACGAATTTTACGAGTCTTATTTGAAAATAAAATCTTTATCTTACGAGATATTCAAAAAGTAGCAATTAAGCAAGGTCTATTTTTTCGAAAATCCTTTCTGATTTGTGCTCCTTCTGGAAGTGGGAAAACTCTAATAGGAGAAGTCTGTGCTATTCATAATGTGTTCCAGAAATTTGGAAAATCAACTTATTTAGTTCCTTACAAAGCGTTAGCTACAGAAAAATATTATCATTTTAAGAAGAGCTATAGTAGGTTTAATATAAGAGTAGAGTTATCAATAGGAGATTATGATGTTGAAGATTCGAAATTAGAGAAAGCTGATCTTATTGTTACCACTTATGAAAAGATGGACTCGATCCTACGCAATTTTTATGATAAAGATTGGATTTTTGATATTTCTACCATCATTATCGATGAGATCCATATTATCGGAGAATCAGATAGAGGTCCACGCTTAGAATCGCTTATCGTACGATTAAATGAGTTTCTCCATAATCCTCAGATTATTGGACTTTCTGCTACTATCAATAATGCTGAGTTTTTTAACTCCTGGCTCTCTTCATTAGGTAATAAGACCACCTTAATTAAATCTGATGAGCGACCAGTCCCTCTTCATTATAAAATTGAGATTACTCAAAATAAAGACTCAACCACAAAACGTATAGTTAAGAACACCTTAGAAAAAAATGGTCAAGTATTAATTTTCCTTAACCGAAGAAGAAAAGCTCAACAGACAGCAGAAACACTTCGAACTTTGGTTAAGAAATTTTTGGATGATAAAGAAATAAGGTTATGTAAGAAATTTGAAAAAGAATTAAGTTCAATCCGAGGAGGTCATAAAACTTTACAAAAGATTATTCGTTCTGGTATTGCCTTTCACCATGCTGGACTTCTTCCGAAAGAGCGTAAGATTATTGAAGATAATTATCGTAATCGAATTATCAAAGTGATTTGTTGTACCACTACTCTCTCGGCAGGCGTGAACACTCCGGCTAGGGTTGTTATCCTTCAAGACTTCAAGAAATATGTGACTTCAGGGCATAACATTAAAAATTTCTCGGGCTACTTTGAAAATGGAGATGGCTTCTCATACTTTAAACCATTTTCTGCGAACGAGTGCCACCAAATTCTAGGAAGAGCAGGAAGACCTGGATTGGATTCAGTTGGATATGGAATTATCCTTGTGAAGAATATTGAAGAGAAAATGTGGGTTGAGGAACATTTTTTTGAGCAGCAACCACTAAAAAATAATCTTATATCAAAATATAATGATTTAACTTCCGGATTAAATAAAATTAATACTCTGAAAGAACAAGTCCTTCTTCGAATTTATGAGGAGAAGAAAATCACCTTAAAACAATTAAAACAGTTTTTTGAAAAGACTTATTTCTGGTATGGTATTAAAGCAAAGATGAAAGAGCAGAAAATCCCCATTGAACAGTTATTAATGATTAAGGAAATAACACCGATTAATATTTTAAAACTTCATGCTAATCCTGAAAAACTTAGCTCACTAAAGGAAAGCGGATACCAAATTAAACTAACTAAATTCAATGAATCGAATATCTCAGGATATATCAAGACTTCTTATGGTGTGTATTTCTGTCAATTCGATATTGAAGCCGGGATTCAATGTACATGTGGTTTTAAGAATGGGGTATCTGATAATTTTGCCAATGAGGAGTTCAGTTTTGAATTCTGTGATCACGTTTCAAATTTCCTTATATATCTTATTGAGCTCCCGGATGTCAATTTTCAAAAATATGTGGATTCTATTATTCCTAAATCCGTGAAAAATCAGTATATTTTATCATACCTGTTTGAGAAAGGATTAATTAAAAAAGATGAGCAAGGATTTATCACCTGCTCTCAATTTGGAAAACTGATTATTCGATTGTACTTATATCCAGTATCAGGGGTGATGATTCGCTATAAACTAGAGTACTCAGAAATTAATAGTTTCCAGGAATTAATAAAGGAATCATTTGATATTCTAAAAGCCGAATTTCGAGTAAAAGATCTTAAAATGTTAAATCCAATACTAGAATGGGCAGATGAGGAACCCCTGGAAGAAATTTTAGAGAAATATAATATCTTAGCAGGAGATTTATTCAGTATTCGAGATAATCTGGAGAGGATTATAACCTTTATTGGTATTATCGCAGGGAATTTGAGTACTCATGGAATCGACCTCCACGATAGACTGGTATTAATCGCTGAGATGTGTGAAACACTTAAGATTCGATTGCATTACGGAATTCGAGAAGAATTATTTGATTTAGTATTGCGATTAACTGATGTAGCACGAGTACGAGCAAGGATTCTCTATAATGCCGGGTATCATACCGCAACACAAGTTAAAAAAGAGAAAGCATATGTTTTGAATCAAAAAACAGGATTGGGAGTAAATCTCTGTGAAAAAATCATAAAAGAAAATTAGTAAAAATGGACATTGAAAGCACAAAAAATAAAGTAGAACATAAAAGGGCAAATTCTCTTATTAGTGAGTCAGAGAGTTTGGAAAAAACCAAAATCACAAAAAAAGAAGTAAATATTGAAGAGATGTGTGATGAGAATCTTTCTACTTTAAATAAAATCCATGCTATCCTAATGAACTGTTCTAATTTATCAAAAAAACAGAAATTGGAGTTTTGTGAGAGTGAACGGTATTTTATGAAACTATATTTAAGAAAGTTGAAAAAAAATCAAAAAAAGTCTTGACTCTTCCTGATACCTAATTATTATTAATTTTAATGATCTGTTTTTCTATGTGGTTGTTGAATTAGTAATTCTTTCAGACTCATTTTTACGATATCTTCATATTTACTGGAGGGTATTTAATCAGCTAAGATGTCCAAGTCCTAAAGCAGGATTTCTTATTTCTTTTTATTTGGAAATGTAAATTCAGCGTCTGATTTCAATGAAATTTTAGAGAAAAATGAAATA
>JBHLNK010000092.1:0-13003 GCA_048941625.1 Promethearchaeota archaeon
AGGAATAAGCCTTCGATATTTCTCTTAAAATTTTCTTAAATAATTCTAAAGTTTCTATTGCCAATTCTCCTTTTAAATTATTATTAACTTCATCTATCTCAGTAATTTTAACATAGATAGGGAAATGATTGATAAAATTATACGCTTTAATTATTTCATTTAATGATTTAGTTTTACCTTTACATAACTGATTTCTAAGAATGTGTAACTCCAACAAAACATCTGTTTTTGGATTTAATATGGCACAATCAACAAAAAGGCCAAATCCAACATTTCCAACGTCTACCAGAGTTCCTTTATAAATATCTCCAACTTTGACATCTTTAAAATCAATTACAGCTCCAACTTCCTTTTTTAGTAGATTATATACAAATTTTTCTTCTGAACCTTTGATTTGAATCTCGAATCTATTGTCAAATTTTCTCAACTTTTTAATTTCTATTGAAGTATCAGAAAATCCTTTAACATGTTCCTTCAAATACTTAAGATATCTGAGATAAATATCTTCTTTCTTTCCACGGTCAGAAATGTTATAGATTTTATCAAACAAAACTAAATTTTGCACCACAGAAAAAACCTCAAATATCCTTTTCAATAGTTGTTTAAATAATTAAATATCCAAAATGTAAAATACTTTCCTCAAACAAACAGATACAGAAAATATCGTTCTAAAAAGATTTATATGTCAAAATTATTATTTTTTTATAAAGTTAATAACAGAATTATACTTGAGATGGAGAATTATGGAAGAACAGAGATTTAACCATCTAGTAAATGCTTTAAATGAGTATGAAGGTGTGGAAGAAATTTTCCTTCTAAATACAGAAGGAGATATAATTTTTAAATCTGGGGATTTTCCACTGACTACTGATGAATCAAAAGCCTTATTAAAAGCATGGAAAGAAAAAGAGCCCGCTTTAATGTTTCAGAATTATAGATATGCAATCCTAAAAAATGACGAGATCCAATTAGCTGCTAAAAATATTGGTGCTGGTAAAGGCAATATTGTTGGTTCAATTACAAAAGAAGGAGATTATATAGTTGCTCATACTAGAGATGAAGGATTGATATTACTCGAGTGGTCTATTTTTATTAATAAGGTTGCATGGTCATAAATACCATTTTCAATGATATATTTGTTTTAGTCTTCTCTAATATATTTTTTATCCCCACTTTTTATTTTATATAAAAAAAATATTTATTAGATTATTTATTACTACATTTTAACTAAAGTAAATAATAAAAAAAATAATATAAATAGATAAATATTTAAAAATTTTAAGGTGAGTCTAAGTGTTCCAACAAGCAGGAAGAGGTTACGATATGGCCATAACCCAATTTTCTCCTGAAGGGCGACTCTTTCAGGTTGAATATGCTATTGAAGCTGTTCGAAGAGGTACAACCGCAATTGTGTGTAGAAATAAGACTTCGGTTGTATTTGCTGTTGAGAAAAAAAGTTCTGAACTACAAGAGCAATCTAAAGGTTCAGAAAAAATATTTAAAATTGATAATCACATCGGTGTGGCTATAGCTGGACTTACTGCCGATGCAAGAGTGCTTATTGACCGAGCAAGAGTACAAGCTCAGGTAAATCTATTAAATTATGATGAACGAATATCAGTAAAAGATAGCACTTTAAATATATGTGAATATAAACAAATGTTCACCCAAAATGCAGGTGTAAGACCATTCGGTGTCTCATTTCTAATTGCTGGAATAGATTCAGATAATGACACTTCCTTATATTTAACAGACCCAAGTGGTGCAATGTGGGGTTATAAAGCTTTTGCTATAGGTTCTGGAGCAACAGAAGCAAGAGCTTACCTTGAAGAACATTATAAAGAAGATATGAGTGATGAAGAATTGAAATTATTACCCCTAAAAGCATTAAAAGAATTGATGGGTGATAATTTATCTAAAAATACCTGTGATGTAGCCTTTATATTAAGAGATGAAAAAAAGTTTAGGCTATTAAGTTTAGAAGAGAAGGAAGAATTGTTAAGTAAAATTTAGCTTCTATAGTTAATATATAACAAATCAAGGTATTACCCCTTTATATTTATCGCTTAACGAAAAGACAATTAATTGGAAAGGAATGAATTCGAGATAATTCAATACATTTACTTGTGACATAGTAGTATGATCGATAGAGCAAGAATTGACCTAGGAGGATTTATTGTAGGACGCATTGAGAATTCGGGAAGAATTTTTGAAATGCTTATGGATCCCGAAAAAGCCTGGGAAGCAAAAAAATATATACGTGAAGAAATTAATAAAAGACTTAAAGAAGGCCAAGAAAAATCTCGATTTACGGTAGAAGAGATCTTAAATGATCGTAATATTAATTTAGAAATGATATTTGAAACTTTTACTGTATTTGAAGATTTAAGAAGAGGTAGAAAAGCGACTGTTGGTGATATGGAAGCAGTATTTGATACTTCAGAAGGTATGGCAATCGCAGCCCATATTTTATTAGATGGAGAAATTCATTGGACACAAGCTCAAAGAGAAGAGGAGAAACAGAAGAAATTGAAACAAATCATAACCATAATAAGCAAAAATGCTATAAATCCTCAGAATAAAAAACCTCATCCTTATCAGCGAATTGAAAAAGCGATTGAAGAAGCCAACGTTAAAATTGATTTAATGAGGAGTGCAGAGGAACAGGTAGATGATGTTGTTAAAAGTATTCGAGCTGTTATTCCAATTAGAATTGAACAAGTTGAAATGGCTATTAAAATTCCTACAGCATTCACAGCAAAAGGGTACAACATTGTTGCACAATATGTACAAATTAAGAAAGAAGAATGGCAATCAGATGGATCTTGGGTCGCCGTGGTAAGTTTACCCGCCGGTTTACAAATGGAATTAATTGACAAACTAAATAAGTTAACTCATGGAAGAGTTCAAACAAAAATAATGAAAGCCTAACCTGAAAGTTTTTGGAAAGATCTTATTTATATTATTTTTATAGATAGGTTAGGAGACTAGTAAAATTATAGAAAAGAAGTGAATACTTTTATGGAAGAAGATGAAGAAACTATAGATGATGATTTTGAAGATGAGGAAACTACTAGAGATATCGTCGTACCAGGAGAAGTTCTTACAGAAGATGTAACAAATTATCTTCCAGGAAGAGGAACAATCTTAAATAAAGAGAAAAATAAGATAATTTCTCTGAATATCGGACTTAAGCAAATAAAGAAGAATTATGTTAACGTAATTCCTCTTAGAGGTTTTTATACTCCTCGTCCTGGTGATAAGGTTATAGCACTAGTAGTTGATAAAAATCCTGTGAAATATAAATGTGATATCAATGCAAAAGATTTTGGTCAACTTAAACCAAAAAATACTATTAAGAAAGGTAGATCAAGAGGATTCAGAGGAAGTACCCCTGGCCGAGAAGAAGCAAATACAGAAAAATTTGAAATTGGTGATATTTTAGTTGTAAAGGTTCTCTCAGCAGATCGTTTAAACAAACCTGAATTAACCACTATTGGAAAATACTTAGGAAAAAAGAGTGGAGGGATTGTGATTACCATTGATCCTCCTAAAATTCCAAGAGTAATCGGTAGAAGTGGTTCAATGATAAAAATGTTGAAGAATCTTACAAATTGCAATGTTTTTGTAACTCAGAATGGAAGGATTTGGTTAAAAGGTGAGGATATTGCTCACGAGAGACTATTAATTGAATCCATAAAAAAAATAGCATCTGAAGCCCACACAGTTGGCTTAACGGATAGAATGGAAGAATATATTATTAATGAAAAAAAGAAGAGAGGGATTGTATAAATGCCATTAATTATTAAAGATGAGTATCCTAAGAGTTTATTTCGTGAAGATGGAAAACGGCTTGATGGTCGAGATATTAATGAGTTAAGACCTATTAAAATGGAAGTTGGAGTTATCGATAATGCAGATGGTTCAGCATATTTAGAATGGGGAAATAATAAGATTTATGCTGCAGTTTATGGACCAAGAGAGGTGCATCCCCACCATTTAGCAAAACCAGATAAAGGAATTTTAAGGATTTTTTATAGAATGGCTACTTTTTCTGTGTTTGATAGAAAAAGGCCTGCTCCAGGACGTAGAGAAAAGGAAATTTCGATGATTGTTTCAGACTGTATAGAGCCTGTACTTTTTCTTGAATTATATCCTGGTACTAGTTTTGAGGTTTTTATTGAGGTTATGGATGCTGATGGAGGAACAAGATGTGCAAGTACTACCGTAGCAGCATTAGCATTAGCTGATGCAGGTGTTCCTATGAAAAGTCTAGTTTCAGCTATAGCAGTGGGAAAAATTGATGGAAAAAAAGTAGTCGATCTTTCTGGAATAGAAGATAAAGCAGGAGAAGCAGACTTTCCAATCGCAATAACTTGGTATAATGAAGAAATTTCGTTATTACAATTTGATGGAGACATGGATCTGGATGAGATGAATGAATTCTTAGATCTTGCTAAAGAAGCGCTGGAAAAAATTCATGAAATTCAACTGAACACACTAAAAAGTAAATTTTTAAAATTACAAGAAGAATCAATAAAGGAAGACGAAGGAATTAAGGAGGGTGAGAAATAAAAATGATGGATGTTAAAAGAATCATTTCAAAGATTGAAAAAGATTATATAATCTCAAATTTGAGAAAGGAAGAACGAATTGATGGTAGAAATCTCTGGGAATATCGAGATTTTCAGATTAGAAGTGATATTATTGCTTCTGCTGAAGGTTCTGCTGATGTTTTTTTAGGAGAAACAAGAATTATAACAGGTTTAAAATATGAAGTTGGCGAACCATTTCCTGATCTGCCTGATGAAGGTGTCTGTACTGTTATGGCAGAATTACTTCCTATAGCATCTCCATTATTCGAAAGAGGCCCTCCAGATGAACAATCAATTGAACTAGCTAGGGTTGTTGATCGTGGAATTCGACATGCTGATTGCGTTCAGACGAAGAAACTTTGTATAAAAGAAAACGAAGCAGTATATATTCTTTTTGTAGATATGTATGTAATTAATTACGCGGGAAATTTAATTGATGCTGGAGGAATAAGCGCTTTAACATCATTAATTTCAGCTCATATTCCCGAAGGAGTATGGAATGAAGAAAAAAAAGAAGCGGAGTGGACTGGAAAATATCTAACAGGGAAAGAAATTGTAAATCAATTACCTTTCGTAGTTACTTATGGAAAAATTGATGATATAATCTTCTTGGATCCCAGTTTGCCAGAGGAACTAGTATGTGATGGAAAAATTTCTTTTTCAGCTACACAAAAGAAAATAACATCAATTCAAAAAAGTGGAGCTGCCACATTTTCAATTGATGAAATTAAAATGCTTGGAAAGAAATCTTTAGAAATTAGTCAAAAACTAAGAAAAGATCTTGATCTTTTACAATATTTAAGTAAAATTGAATAGATTTTACAAATTTTTATTTAATTTTTTATTCTTTAATTTTTAGTAAATTTGTTTGTAAATTTGCAAATAATTTTAACAGTTTCAGTTTTAAATTCTTCTCAAAGTTTCAAAAGAACCATAACCACCTTTAAAGCCATCTAATTCAAAATCTCCTATAGATTGGACTAAAATCGAACGATTTCCTTCTTTATCCATAAAGAGAACAGGAACAATTGGGCCTACTTTTGCCTTTAAATAATGTTTTTTCCCTAGGGTATCAATTATATATAATTCTGAACTTATTGGAAAGACACCATCTTTTCTAAATTTCTGATCAACTATATCAATATTCACTATAGGGATATTTTTCCCTTTTTTAAATAAGAAACCACCAGTGGATTTATTACCATCGTCAGTTATAATCGCAGCAGGATTGATCGCTAAATCTTTATTGAACCAAATAACGTAATATAATCAATTTCCAACACCTATCCAATCACGTACACCATATGTATGGTCTCGTTGTCCCATTGTATCATAAATTGAATATTTACAATTTTCTATTTGTAGAAGGCCATTTATATTAGCAATTTGCTCCCAATGTTTATCTCCTGCTTTTTTTCCGATTTTCAAAGAGTTTGGTGTCATATGTTCACTATATTCATAAGTATCATTCATCGGTTCAAAGATAAGATCCATAGTTACTTTTTTGGATCCTAACATTAATTCTGGTTGTTCTCTTACTTTCGGCAGATCTTCAGGATTTTTAACAAATATCATATTGTCCCGCAAAAGATGCATTTGGTAAATCTTCAGCGATAGCTGAAGATCTAATTGCCACAGAAGTAGATAATTTTTCATATCTTAATTTTATCTCATCAGTTAATTTCTGGGGAAGAAAAATCTGTTCAAATGCAGTGCTTATTGTCTTTGCTACGGAATTAACAGATTCAAGATTCTTATAATCTACATTTTTTAATAAATCTTGAATTACCTCTTTAAGATTATTTTGACTTAGGAAAAAGTCATAAGCAGAAGTATTAACAACAAATCCCGGGAATTAGAAACTTATTTTGGATTAATTTACTGAGGTTTGCTGCTTTATTTCCTACTTCATTAGCTTCATGAATTCCATTTATTAAATTAACTGTAAATGAATAAAAATTAGTCATAATTAAACAAAATCTAAACAAATAATTATAATAAAAGTATAAATTAACTTTTTGATCTTTTTTAATTTAAATTTTCAATTAATAAGAAGGTTATAATTAAATTAGAAATTATTTATAATCAGAATCTTTGGATTTGCAATATCGTAAAATTTATAGTTTATTTTGTTTTTTAAAGTAACATTACTAATAACTAAAGCGTTGTGAAGAACATTGGGTAAAACTAAAAAAACTGGCATAACAGGTAAATATGGTGCTCGATACGGTAGTACCTTAAGAAAAAGGACTCGTGTTATTTTAGAAAAGATGAAAGGAACTATAAAATGTCCTAGATGTGAAACAAGAGGATCAATTCATCGATTATCAACAGGTATTTGGCACTGTAAGAAATGTGATGCACATTTTACTGGAGGTGCATATTACATTGAAACACCTAGAGGCGCAGAATCTTTTCGAGTTGCAAAACGTAAGCAACGAGAGTTAGAAGTAATAGAAAAATAATGAATCAAATCAACTCTTTTTCAGTTAAATCAATAATACAATTAAAGTTTAGCACATCTCACATTAGAGATATTTCCTATAACTCTTTCTTACCGGAATTTAACAAACTCCAAACTAAACGTTCTAAACTTATTATGAGAAAGAAGGACGATTTATTTATAATTTTTGAGATTGAGAATAATGATATAACCGCTTTTCGAGCTTCTATAAATGAAATTATCAGTTTTGGGAAAGTAATTGAAGATTCTTTAAAAATTGTTGAAAAATCATAAAAAAAGATAAATTCTTTGAAATATAAAATATAATAAAATCAATTATTCTCTATTTAAGGAATTATGACTATCAATCCAGATCAATTAAGTGAAGAACAAAAAAAGAAAATAACAGATTTGAATAATATGAGACAAAACTTGGAATATATTGTATCACAAAGATTACAAGACGAGAGCGAATTAAGATTCACTGAATTAGCAATTGATGAATTAGGAAAAATAGGATCTGAAGATACTGTTTATAAGGCGATAGGAACTATTTTAGTAAAAAGTGAAAAAAACAAATTATCTGATGAAAAAAAAAGTCAAAAAGTAACCTTAGAAATGCGTATAAAGACATTAAAACAAAAAGAAGAACGATTGAAAACTCAAATTGAAACCATGACCAAATCTCTTCAAGCTGATCTCCAAAAATTAAATATGTAGTCTTTTTCATGTTGAAGAAAAATTTGAAACAATTTTTAAAGAGTGTAAAAAATAAAAGAATATTAATTACGACTCATGATATTGTAGATATTGATGGTTTGGCCTCGTGTTTTACTTTAAAATTTTTTTTAATTAATAAAATTAAAAACCAAGGAGTATCGATCTATTTTTCAGAACTTTCAAAACGTACTCAAAATTTCTTAAATAAATTTTCTCAAAAGTATCCTGATTTTCCAATATATTATTTAAACACTATTGATTTATCATCATTTAATATTATTTTAATATTGGATGCCAACAATTTAAATCAAATAAACTTAGGTAATAATAAAGATATAAAAGATTCAGGAATTCCTTACATTTTCATAGATCATCATTATATGAATAATAAATCTTTAATGAGTTCATTGAATTTAATATTCGATAAATATTCATCAACTGCAGAGATAGTTTTTGAATTAATTAAGTTTTATAGAATTTCATTGACAAATCCTATAAGAACTCTTTTGATTTCTGCTATAATAACCGATTCTGGATTTTTTAAGCATGGTAATAATAAAACAATTCACAATATTAGTAAGTTAATGGATAAAGATATTTTATTGCAGGATATAAATTTTCTTCTTAAAAAAGAGATAGATATCTCTGAAAAGATAGCTAAGATAAAAGCTATGCAACGAGTTGAGTTAATAAAAAAGGGAGAATTTTTAATTGGAGTAACTAATGTCAGTAGTTATGGAGCTAGTGTTGCTTCTACATTAATAAGATTAGGATGTGATATAGCAATTGTTTACACAAAGGAAAAAAATCAGTATAGAATTAATACTAGAGCAAAAAAACTAGTTTGCATTGAAACTGGATTGAATCTAGCAAAGATTTTAGAAGAATTCTCTGATAAATATAATGGAAATGGTGGAGGACATGATGGAGCAGCAGCATTAGAGGTTGATTCAGAGTCCGGTTTTAATATTAATCTGATTATCGAAAGAGTCAAAGATTATTTATAATCTAAGTTTTAAATAATCAAAAATTACTAAAAACAAGATCTAAAAAGATTTCGGTGGACGATGGAATTAATAAAATTTGAAAATTTTTTCTTTCGATATAAAGGGAATGATGACTATGCCTTGAATAACATTAATCTAGTTATTAAAGAAGATCTGAGTAAATTTATTTTATTATGTGGACAAACAGGAAGTGGAAAAACATCATTTATAAGGTGTTTAAATGGATTGATTCCACAATTTTATGCTGGTTTTTATAAGGGGCGTGTAGAAGTTTGTGGAAAAAATACAATCAATACCCCTATAGCAGATTTATCTACAGATGTAGGAATTGTATTTCAAAACCCAGAAAATCAGTTAATTTCAATGAATGTTGAGCATGAAATTGCCTTTGGTTTAGAAAATTTAGGTGTTTCTCCAAAAGAAATATCTGAACGAATAGAAGAAAACGCATCACTAACTGAAATTGAACATATTTTAGATAAAGCACCATTTGAATTAAGCGGAGGTGAACAACAACGAGTAGCCATTGCATCTATCTTAGCATTAAAACCAAAACTGATAATTTTAGATGAACCTACAGCTCTTTTAGATCCATACATGGCAAAGAAAATTATTAATTTACTTGATGAGATAAAAAATGAGAAAAAAATAACCATAATTATCAGTGAACATCGGCTTGATCTTATTCTCCCCTTCGCTGATAATATTATTTTAATGAAAAATGGATTCATGCTTGAATATGATTCATCCGAGAAGGTTATTAATGGTAGCAATTTTCAAAATCTAGAATTAAATAAACCGGTAATTTACTCAATTTTTAGTAAACTCAAAGAAGAAAAACTGTTTTTGAAGAATATCCCACGATCTATTATAAAAGCAATTCAAGAATTAAAAAAGTATTAGAAATATTTAGAGGTAATTTAAAATTTCAAAAGTTCCATTGATTATGATTAGAAATATTGGATATACATACCCAAATGGTACAGAAGCGTTGAAAAATATAAATCTAAATATTTATAATTCTGAACTAGTTGGAATAATGGGAAAAAACGGAGCAGGAAAAACTACACTTATTAGAACTTTAAACGGCTTGATTAGACCTAATTATGGAAATATTTATATTGATATTGAAAATATTAATTCTAAAACTATTGCCTCACTTTCTCAAAATGTAGGGATAATCTTCCAGAATCCTTTTCATCAGTTGTTTTCTAACAGTGTTGAGGAAGAAATCCAATTCTCTTTAAAAACTCTCAACCTAAATAAACAAGAAATTGAACAAAAAGTAAATCAAATACTGCAGGAGTTTGATCTTGAAAAATATAGAAAAAGATCTCCTTTAAATTTATCAGGGGGAGAATCTAAAAAGCTTGCAACTGCTTCAATTATTTGTAGAGATCCTAAAATATTAATTTTCGATGAGCCTACTTTAGGCCAAGATGCGAAAGAAATTGATTTTTTTATTAATTTAATATCAAAAGAAAGAAAAAATGGTAAAACAATAATAATCATTACACATAATACAGAATTTGCATATGAATACATTCCAAGGACAATTATTATGGCTTCAGGTCAAATTATTTCTGATGGTCCTACCAGAGATGTACTGGATAATCAATTTATCATAGAAAAATCTTCTTTATTATTACCTCAAGTGAGACAATTCTCCTTAGCTCTCAATGAAAATGGTTTCCAAGGATCCAAAGATCTTAAGTCTAAAGAAGATTTAGCCAACTATATTAGAAATCTTATTAAAAATAATATACCAAAAACCTAAGAGGAATACTTGAAAATGTCATTAGAATTCCTAAATGCTTTCAAATTTATAAAAAAAAAGTCCTTTATTCATAATTTAGACCCTAGATCTAAATTGATTTTTTCAATAATCTATACCATTTCAGCATTATTATTTACTGAAATTATTCCGCTTCTTTTTATCTTTATAAGCCTAATCCCTTTAGTTATAATAGGAAGATTGGCAAAACAATGGATTAAAAGTATCAAAGGATTATCATTTTTGATTATATTCATCATACTTTTAAATACATTATTTATTTCCTTGTCTTTTTCTATTGCGATGATTATACGAATTTGTATCATGGTATCCGCTTTCTCAATATTTTTCCTAACTGTGGATCCGAATGATTTGGCACTTTCTTTAATTTCAATGAGATTACCATATGAGTTTGCTTTCTCATTCTCATTAGCCTTCAGATTTGTTCCCACTATTGCAAATGAAGCTCAAAACATTTTAGATGCTCAACAGAGCAGAGGATATGAAATGCAAAAAAAAGGAATAATAAATCAAATAAAAAATCTTTTTCCTCTTTTAGTTCCTTTAATAATATGTTCTATTAAAAGAGCATTTAGTGTGGCTGAAGCTCTTGAATCAAGAGCATTTGGTAGTAGAAAAGAGCGTTCATATTATTATAATATTAACTTTTCTATGAAAGATTGGCTATTTACAATTTACCTATTATTATTGCTTGCATTTTTAATAACAATTAGAATCCAATTTATTTATTTACCAGATTTCTTAAAGTGGAGTTTACCTCTTTGATAATTAAAGAATTTAATATAAGTGATCTCAATTTAAATTTCTTCGTAGGGATTAATCAAATTAAATTAGATTATCACAATCTATTAGATTTTAATACCAAAGAAAAATCATTGAATAAATTTTTTAAAATTATAGAAGAAATTCAAGACAGTTATAAAAATTCAGTTATTCAATTTGTCAAAAGTAGATATCTTTTAAATCAAGATCACGTTTTTACAGCATGTTATTATGTTGAGAAATCATTTCTACAGAATATTAATATTTCAAATAAGAAGAACATTGAACTATTACTATATTTAGCCACTAATCGTCAGATAAGTAAAAGTATGAAAGCATTTGGTATTGAATTTGAAGATTTGTACACAAATGAACTTACGTATTTTATTCTCTCCTGGGAAAATAATATTAATTATATAAATAATGACATCACTGAAAATTTAGATTCAAAAAACACAGAAATTAGAATTAACCATCAAACTATTTCTAAGATCAATACAATCATGAAGTATTTTAAAATTTCTGATAATCAAATTAATTCTGTTTTAAAATCTTATGGAATTAACTCTTCGAACTCAAATGATAATTTGGAAATCCAAACCTTAGCAGTATATGATTTAATCTGCGAAAAGATGGCTTTACTACACTTAGAAAAGGTTAAAATTGATTAGGGAATCTAATTTAATCCTTGATCTTAAAAATTTCATTTCTTTTTAAGAAAGATACTCCTGTAATATTTCCAAAAATTTCAATTCTAATGATTTTATCTGGATTATCTAGATTCACTTTATTATCTATATCCTCAGCAATTTTCTTAATGAAAGAATTTCTTTCTATTTTTGTGTGATGTCTACGTTTTAGACTTATTTTAAAGGAATCATTAACCCCAATGAATTTATAATGATTTTTCTGAATTATTTCTTTTATAGTATTAATCTTAGTTTCACATATAAAATCTATAGGGATAATTTTCAAAATATATTGGAAGAAATCTGGATCTTTACTCACAATTTCAATAATTTTAGCTATAACAATTTTTGGATTTAAATTTGTTAATCCTGTGACTAAACCTGGAAATTGAAGTTCTGAAATGACAGGGTAACTATCTCCACACATTAATAATGTAAACCATAATTCTGCTTTCGCATTTGGTTCATTATAACGAGAAGTTGAAATCAATAAATTAAAATTTTTCATCCTCTCACCTATTTGATTCAGATAAATATTCTAATACTTCCTCTTCAGAAATCTCTCCAATTCTTAAAAACTTTAAATTATCGGAACTACAATCTATAATTGTAGTTGGAAGTTTTGATTTTGACACACCTCCATCAATTATTAAATCTATTGGGCTTAATATCTTTTTACTTACTTCTTCTCCACTTAAAGATGGAGTTTCTCCAGAATAATTAGCAGAAGTACCAATAATTCCTCCAAAATATCCAAATGACTTTAAACGTTTTAAAATGTTAAGAATTAACTCATTTTCAGGAACTCGTAGACCAATAGTATTTTGAGAAGCAGTTACTTCGGAAGGAATAATACATGGTTCTTTTTTTTTCAAAATCAAAGTTAATTGACCTGGCCAGTATTTTTTCACCAAATTTTTAGCAATATCATTGAATTCTGCAACTTTCGTAGCTTCCTCATAATCTGAAACTAATAACAGTAATCCCTTAGA
>JBHLNK010000016.1:0-51628 GCA_048941625.1 Promethearchaeota archaeon
GCATCTTTAGGCCTCACAACAACATCAGGAACTCCTAGTAAAACAACATCAACATTTCGAGAATAAGCATGACGAACATAAATATCATTAGAAACGAATTTTTCAGGCACAATTTGCTTTAGTTTTTCGTACATATCAGACATTGTTATAATATCCCATTTTTTTATTAAAACAGTTTATAATAGAAACGTTAAAATACTTAAATATATTTCAATTCAAATTAAAGAAAAGCGTTTATATTAAATTAATAATCTGTCAAGAGTAAAAGGTGCAATAAATCTTTTATCGAGGATATATATTAATAAGGTTAAAAGCTATTGGTACAGAGTGGAAAGTTGTTGATAAATTGACCAATTTAAAGTCATCTGAGCCAGATGAAGATTGGTCTATTACATATGCTACTCCTATATATGGTGGTTGGGATGTAATTGTAGAATGTTCTTTTTCTAAATTAAGTGATATTGATAAAATTGTGACCTTTTGTAGAGTAGATAAAGATCTATCTCAATGGGTTGAGGAAACAACTACTCTTATGGGTTCAAAAAAGGATTATCCTGAACAATAGAGTATTTCAATTATGAGAGGATTTAAAAAATATATTTTAATTTGTATAGTTACAATTCTATTAAGTATACCAATTATCTGTGGTGTTTTTATTGAATTTCTTCAATTACGAGTCATAAATATAATTTCAATATTAATATTTTTTTTAGGGCTTTTCATCCTTCTTCTTTTGGGATTTATAATAGAAGTTTTTATATATAATTCTGAAATTTTTGAAATTATACAAAAGCATGACGTAGTAAATTCTTTTATTAAGAGATCTAATAGATTCTCAACATGGATTTTCTTTTTTATTACAATGATTATGGAGGAATTGATCTTTAGGTACTATTCTATTGGTGTTTTGAACTCAGTATTACATTTGGATATTTATTTAACAATCCTTATTTCAAGTGCGGCTTTTTCATTGTATCATATACATACTTGGCTTTCTTATAAAGATTTAAAAATTCTAATTGTTAATTTAGTTTATCCGTTCTTTTTAGGACTATATCTTGGATTATTAATTTTTTCTTTTGGTTTATTTTCTGATATTTTTGCACATTCATTTATTGCATTTTTAATGCATTATAATATCTATAGGATCTATTATAAATATACAAATTAATTATTAAATTTGAAAAAAAAGAGAAATTAAGATTTACTTCTTAAAAGTCTTTTATCTACTTTACCAATTGTAGTTAGGGGCATTTCTTTTAAGATTTCAATGAATTTAGGCACTTTATATTTAGCTAAGTTCTCTTTAGCAAAATTTAGAATATCTTCTTTAATTTCCTCAGATGGTTTATATCGCTCTTTTAATAATACATACAACTTTACCATTTCAGAGCCAGGGCGATCTGGATCAGGAACTCCAACAGAAGAACATAGTTCTATTGCTGGGTGTTTATTCAATTTATCATCAACTTCAACACTAAATACTTTATAACCACTAACTATAATCATATCTTTTGTACGGTCAACTATTGTTATATAACCATCCTCATCCATAATACCGACATCTCCAGAATAAAACCAACCATCTTGCAAGGCATTTTCTGTTTCTTTTGGTTTATTCCAGTAACCCCTGAATGTCTGTGGACCTCTTATTACAATTTCTCCTGGTTCTCCTAAAGGTACTTCTCTGGTTCTATCAGAAACATCCACAAGTTTTACTTCTGTATTTGGAATGGGGACACCTACAGTACCTATTTTTTTAGTTCCTAGATATGGATTCATAGTAACTCCTGGACTATTCTCAGTCATTCCATAGGCTTCTATAACTTTTCCTTGTCCAACTACTGCTTCAAATTCTTTTATACTTTCAGTAGGGAAAGGGGCAGCACCAGAGATATACCCCTGAACATCACTTAAATTTAACTTTTTAAATCTTCGATTTTTTAGTAGCAGAAGATATAGAGTAGGTACATTATAAAAAAGAGATATTTTATCCTCATATTCTTTTATTTTACTTATCATATAATTAGTATCTCTAGGATCTGGAACTAGTATTTGTGTAGCCCCAAGGAAAACAGTCTGAAGACAAAACTGGAGTCCCGCTAAATGAAAAAATGGAAATCCTGAAATATAAACAGAATTACCAGGATTTGTACCTGGTTCAAACCAATGTTCAATTATTTGTAACAATGAGATTAGGTTTCTGTGGGTTAAAATTGCTCCTTTTGGAGGACCTGTCGTCCCACCAGTATATTGAAGCAATAAAACATCATCAGGGTCTATTATAACGTCTGAAAGTTCATTAGCTGGATACTTATCTAAGATTTCGGTATAACTAATATTTTTTAGATTATCAATAGGAATAACTTTTCCAACTGGAATTTTTCCTATTTTTATTAATTGTTCTTTCATAGAAGGTTCTAAATCCAATATATCTGATATATTAGTGGTAATGACTAACTTAACTTCAGTTTGTCCTGATTCTAACGCTTTCCTCACTTTTTCTTCATAAAAAGAATCAAGAGTGATTATAGCTTTCGCACCACAATCTTTTAGCTGATATATAATTTCATTTGGCTGTAAAAGAAAATTCATACCTGAAACAGCACATCCAGCATAAAAAGTACCAAACATAGCCACAATAAATTGAGGAATATTTGGGAGATTAATAGCTACTCGATCTCCTTTCGTTAATCCGTTTTTTATAAGACAATTAGCAAAACTTTTAATTGTCTTTTCAGTTTCATGAAAAGTTGCTCGAGAACCTTGAAAATCATAACAAAGACTCTCAGGAAACCTCTTTGCTACCCTTTTAAACATTTCAGCTAATGAATAAATTTCAAAATCAATTTCTGGCTTTACATGTTTGTCATAAGATTTCAACCAAATTTTAGAGGTATAAGGGCTACTTTCCATTAGTTTTTCTGTCATTTTTAATCAAATCAATAATTTTTTGATTTAAAATTAACTAAATTCAATAGTAAGTTAATTGATAGGTCAATATTTAAAATTAATTATAGGTTCAAAAAAGCGTATAAAAAATGATTTATTTAATTATGGCTTTTTATTTCATAAACTTATTACGTAGACACTTTTAAAGAATTATCATGAAAGTTTACTTCCGAGAATTAACAGCTGAAGATATTCCTGCTATAAAAGATATTAGCAAAGATATTTGGGAGGGAGATGATTACATCCCTTATGTTATTGATGAATGGCTTCAAGATAAAAATTGTATGAATTATGGAACCTTCCTAAATAAAGAAAAAACGGAATTAATAGGATTTGGAAGAGTAAAGTTGTATGATAAAGATATCGCATGGCTTGAAGGAGGAAGAATTAAAGTTTCGTATCAAGGTCAAGGTATTGGTAAATTACAGCTAGGTTATGCTATTGATTATGCTATTAAAATGGGTATGAAAGTTGCTCAATACGATACAGCATCTGATAATCACGCATCAATTTCATTAGCTAAATATTATGGATTCAAAGAGAAAAAAAGTATGGAGTTGTTAATTGCTGACTATAGTGATATAACAATTGGAGGAAAAATAGCATCTAAAATTCACAACATTACAGCTGAAGATGCTAAGAATCTTTATCGTCAATTTGATATAGGTCCTGGGGAAGAAATATGTATAGGGTGGTCATTTATGCCATATAAATATTTAATAGATGATTTGGGTGATTGGTTTTATAAGGATAATGCTATTTTATTAAAAATAGAATTTGGGGAATCTAGCGACTTTGAACATCCAACAGAGCAAGAAATTTGGATGATAGTATATGGAAATGCTAATTCAGCTTTCGAGTTAATCCAATATACACTTCAAAAAGAAAATGAAAGAAATCAAACTAGGTCTTTTGTTGTATTTTGTAAAGATGAAATATCAAAACTCGTTCGAACATTAGGATTTAGATATCCTGAAGAGGAGCATTTTAGTGTTATTTTATTTGAAAAGAATCTAAATTGAGCTTAATCTTGCAATTTATTTTTCAACCTATATTCTTTTAGAATCTCATCAGCGGGGATATATCCTTGAATTGTTTTCGGGCTTTTAAATAATTTAGCTTGTGGAAATAATTTAAAATAGAGAGCATTTTCAGGACAAACTCTTAAACATTGAAAACACATTATACATCGATGGCGATTAATAAATGGTTTGTCATTAAAAAGTATGGCTTTTGTAGGACAAGATTGTTCACATGCTTTACAGTAAATACATTTAACAGGATTATAGCTGAATAGATGACTAGCATATTTATATAAGTATTTCTCAAATTTTTGGAAATAAGCTCTAATAATTGTTCCAAATATTGTTGGTTTCGACCAATCTAAAAATGATCCCCCTGTTTTAATTATTCTTCCTAATCTATATCCAAATTGAAAAATCCTTTCAATTTTTTTTCTTGACCATTTAACATACCTAAAATACTTTAAATCAAAAACAGAATCTCTTGTTGGAACAATAACTTCAAGAGCACCAATTACTTCAAAATTTTTATTCTCAAGAATTTTTTTTATTTGCTTAATCGCAGGTCCCGGCAATCCAGCATTTGTATCAAAAAGAAATACTTTAACTTTTTTCTTTGGGCGTGGTAATTTCTTAAGCCACCTTAGAATATTTGGAGAAAATGCCATGGCATAAATAGGAGCCCCAATACCTATTACTTCAAATTCCTCTATGTTTAGATAAAAATTTTTATGAGAATTAAACTTTATCACTTCTGACGAGAAATTAGCATATATTAGACCATTTTTTATTAATTCTGCTACATATTTGGTGTTTCCAGAAGAGGAAAAATAGATTATTGGAATTTTCATTAGTATATAATTAAGTCTATAAATACATTAAATCTTTTAGAATTTCTCAATGGCTTAAGAATATTATTTCTTAATGATTTAAAAAAACAGATCAAAATTATCTTAAATTATTCGATTAAAAAAAAAGAAAAAAAATTATTGGCTTTCAATACTCATTTCATAAGATTGAGTTTTCTTATTACCGCAATGAATGCAATAAGCGATACCACGTTCTGAAAGTGTCTGAAGCATCGAGTCTGAAAATTTATTACCACATTCACTACAATAAGAAACTTCAGGTCGGACAATTTGTTCAGTAGGTTGAATAGGAACAATTGGTTCTTCCTCTTGTTTGAGTTGAGGCTGTATTGGTTGTTCAGTATTAGTGTTTTTAACTGGTTTAGGTTTTCCTGAGATTGCATAATACAATCCTTCAAATAATTTATAGAAGAGAAGGCCAATTCCTTTAAGTAGATAATATACTCCTTTCAAAACATAATAGATTAAGTAAGCGACACCCTTCAGAATATAATAGACTAAGATTACTGCAAGAGTTAAAACAGCAAAAACTCCAATCAATACAAGAACTTGAGCATAAACCGGCTGTGCTAAAAACCAATTGACAATTTCTTCCCAGGTTATGCCTAAAAAATATACTTGATTCATCATTCTATCACTCCAAAATTTAATTTATTTGCTTAATTAAGAGGAGATTTTAATTAAATTAAAAAAATTTGGAGTCCAATTTTTAAATTGAATATCATAGAATTAGTCTGGATTCCAAGAAATTAAAAATATTTTTCTAAGGAAAACTATATTCATACATCATTTTAAATGCCTTTATGGCATGTTTTATTCTTGACAGAATAGGTATTTTGAACTCCGAATTCTCTGAAACTGTAGCTTTCCTGAGAAAATTAAATGTCCAAGTAGAGCCAAAACATACACATATACAAGGTTTTTGATATTGCCTTGTTAACTCATTTAATAGCTTAAATTGATGTTTCGCCCATTCTGAAGCAAGAGAACCCATCATTTGCAAAGGCCACCTTGGAACAGAAAATATGTAGAGAATAGAATCTACATTCTTATCTTTGAAAATTGCCTTTATAGATGGTTCAAATGTTTCAAAGATAGATGGTCCTAAATCAATAGTCCCTCTAATTGACACCCAATTAGGAATTACGGCTTGAATAAGAGAAATAGTTGTTTCGTCTAATTTAGCAAGATTCATTTTTTGATTTTCAATCTCATCACATGCTAACGCTCCTAAACTACCAGAACCTGTTATGATCGCAATATTTTTCCCTTTTGGCAAAGGTTGATTGGCGAATACATTAGCAATATTAAACATTTCATAAAAATTATTTACCCGAAATACGTGAGGAGCTTGTTTTATTACAGCATCATAAAAAGCATCATTTCCTGCCATTGATCCGGTATGACTATTAACTGCTTTTGAACCAATCTCGGTTTTCCCATTTTTAAGAATCAATACAGGTTTTTCCATTTTTTTAAGTGTTTCAATCAACTCTTTTCCTCGCTTTGTACCTTCTAAGTAGAGTGTAATAACTGATGTCTTAGAATCTTGGTTTAAGTATTGTAATAGATCCACCTCATCAACATCTACCTTATTTCCTATTGTTATCGTTTTAGAAAACCCAATTCCTTTATCTGTGGCCCAATCAATAAAAATATTTCCCAATACTCCTGATTGTGCTATCACAGCAATTCTACCTTTAATCGCTTCATCAAAATTCATATCTGCTGAAGTGAATTGAGTATCAAAATCAGTTGTACCAATACAATTAGGTCCTATAATTCTAACGTCTGTATCATTAGCCATTTGAGCAATTTCTTTTTCAATCGTTGCATAGCTAATGTCACCAGTTTCAGCAAATCCAGCGGATTCTATAATTATACCCTTTACACCTTTATTAATACAATCCTTAACAGTTTGAAATACATATTCTTTTCCAACAATTACTATTGCTAATTCTATATCTTCAGGGATATCTGTAATTTTACTAAAAGCTTTATGTCCAAAAATTTGGTTCTTTTTGATATTTACAGGATAGGTTTTAAAGGAGGAGTTAAGTAAATATTTTGTAGTAGCGTATCCAAATCTCATACTTTCTGATGCTCCGATTATTGCAATCGATTTGGGATGAAAAAAAACATTTAAATCTGCCATAAAATCAACTCTTCTTAATTTAAAGCTAAATTACATATTACAGTGGAAAAAATTAATTATTAAACTTAAAGATTCGGACAAAATTATAAAATAACTAAGTTTAAATAGTGTATTTTAGAAAAAATAGCAATACCTAGTCCAGTATTTTTTAATAAATTTTCAAATGTCAAATATTATTAGAACTAACAAAATCCATGTTATTTGTCCAATTTGTAAAACTACAGATATAGTGGGAATTCCACCTTCAAGATTAAACAAAAAATCTAATCTTACAACAATTTCTGTCCATAAAGGTTTGATCTGTCCTCATCATTTTCAATTTTTTGTTGATAGTAATTTTAAAATTAGAGGATATCAGAAAGTTGATTTGGAACTAAATCATGTGAATTCAGAAAAATTAAGAAATGGTGTAAAGGCTTTTAAAAATTTAAATAAAAAAAATGATAATTTGTTTGATAATTTAATACTTGATGCAGATTCTGTTAAATTTATATCTATCAATACTAAAGAAATTACTAAAAAACATGAGCTTCCCGAAGAACTAATTGCAAAAAGAAAAAAAATGACTTCAAAAGAGATTTATGAAGAATTTTGGGAATTTATTGATGATAATAACGAAAATTTTCATGATTTTATTGTTAATGATAACAGACGGCAAGGATCTTCAACAAATTCTAACTTAAAAGAATATATTATTGCTTAATGATAAATCTAAAAGACTTTATAAAAAAATTTCTATATTTTATGGAATTTTTTAGTGATCCTAAAAAGAATCTCACATATGTACATACTTTCTATAAGAAAAAATCGCATTCTATATGAAATAGATATAAGAAAATTTAAAATTCAGTACTTAATTTTCCAAAATAATTATTTTAATATTAAAAAAAACACAAATTTAAAGATTAATTAATAGGTTGGAAAATATGAGCTATAAATTACCAGACGAAAAAGATTTAGAAGCTATGATTGGTATTGTCGGCAAAGAATATGCGACAAATAACAAAGCTATTACTGCATCCTATTTGGCAAAATCAGTTATGGGTTTAGAATCGCAGATCCCTGATATTGTAGTCCGACCAAAATATGTTGAAGAAATACGAAAAATCTTAATCTATTGCTCTGCAGAGAAAATTGCTGTTAGTCCAGTGTCAGCGGGACTATCAGGAGGGTTTGCTTGCCCTACAATAAAACCAGGTGGAGTTTTACTTGACTTAGGTAGAATGAATAGGATCATTGAAATCGACGAGGATAATAGATATGCAATTATTGAGCCTGGAGTTACAAACGGGCAACTTTGGAGTTATATGCATAAATATCATCCAGATTGGGCGCCACCAATTCCTGATGGAGCACCTCCAGCAGCGACTGTTATGGGAGATGCTATAGATCGTGGATTTTCCTTATATACATCTTCAGTTGGGCCACAAGGAGATAATTTTATGTGTGGAGAAATCGTATTTCCTAATGGAGATGTTGTTAGAACTGGTTCTTGGGCACTTCCTTTTGCCAAACCATTCTATAAATATGGTCTGGGTCCCGATATGTGGAGCTTTCTTATGGGAAGTCAAGGAGCATTTGGTGTGGTTACCAAAGCTACCGTCAAAATTTATCCTCACCCAAAATTTAAAACCGTAGTTGTGTGGGGTATGGACAATCCTTATGATATGCAAGATTTGACATTAGAGGTTGCTAAGCAAGAATTTGGTATTTCTCATAACACAGTTATGGTTCAAGGAGGTAATTATCCTCTTGTAATGGCTCGATGGCCAAAGGATAAAATACCACATGATTACAATTTTTATAAAGAGATTGGTATTTCTCAGTGGTGGATGAACTGGGAAACATGGGCACAAACCCAAGAAGAACTTGATTATGCAACTAATAGGATTGATAAAATGGCCGAAGATTTTAAAAAAAGAGCGAAAAGTCCAGATGCTATTGTTAAACAGGAACTTCATCCAAAACAAATTGCAAGTCGGATGAAGAAACCAAATAAAATTGCTATTCCTTATAGCTTCTGGGAAGCAGGGTTTCTATTCATAACTTGGTATACACCATGGCCTGAATGTGCTCACTTTGCTGAAATGTATGTTAATGCTATGGAGAAATACGGATTTCCACCAGTTATGTGGATTGCAAGTATTGAACGTTGTAGGCAAGCGATATGTATGCCTATTGTCTGCTTTGATTCTACTAAGCAATCAGATTTCGAGAAAGTCCAAGAATTAAATAGAGAAACTACGGAATATGCTCTTAAACAAGGATGGTTGAATTATCGCCCAGATCCTTATATTCATGTACAAGCTTATTATCAAGCAGGAATGTACTGGAAGTATTTAAGAGCATTCAAGAAGCTCGTAGATCCTAATATGATAATGCATCCAGGAAGACTTGCTCTTCCATAAATAAAGGAGGTTGATAAAAGATGGCAAAAACAGGAATGGAAAGATTGGAAGAATTAAAAAAAGACATTTTTAAATGTATTCATTGTAAAGCATGTAGGTTCGCTTATTCTGGTGAACCAGATAGAGAAGGAATTGGGGAATATACCGGAAAACAGGGAACTGTACTTTATGAAGGAATGGTTGATGCTTGTCCCGCAGGTATCGAATATGGTTGGGAGGCTTTTTGGAATGCTGGAAAAATTTGGATTGCTCGATCAATATTGAGTGGAGATTTAGAGTTTACTGATGAAGTTCGAGATGTGATTCTACCATGCATAACATGTGGTCAATGTTCAGCTCAATGTGAAAATAAAGTTAGAACAGTTGATATTATTGAAGCGCTAAGAGCAGCGTGCATAGAATCAGGAGTTCCTATGATTGATAAGCATGAATTAGTAGATAATTTGGTAAAAGAGCGTAATAATCCTTATGGTGGTGCTGCTGATGAAAGATTAAAGTGGGCAAAAGATGCAGGTTTAGAAAAGTTCATTGATAATAAAAGTGCTAAAATTGCTTATTATGTAGGATGTACAGCAAGTTATAGACAAGTTGAAGTTGCTATAGCGACAGCAAAATTATTTGAACAATTAGGAATGGATTTTACATTAATTGCTGATGAGGTTTGTTGCGGAAGCCCTTTCTTTAGAGTAGGTGCTGTTAATACAGCACAGGAGTTAATGAAGAAAAACCTTGAAGCGTTTAAAAATGTGAAAATGGTGTATTTCAGTTGTGCTGGATGTTATAGAACTTTTACGATTGATTATCCAAAATGGATGGCTGAAGATGAAAAATTACCTTTTAAAACACAACATGCTTTTGAGCTTGTAGCAAGGTTAATTCAAGATGGTAAAATCAAATTCAAACCAAATAAAGAGCTGAAGGGAAAAGTAGTCACCTACCATGATCCATGTCATACAGGAAGACATTTCGCAGTTGATATGGAACAAGAGATGATTGAAAAATCAAAAAATCTCATGATGGATAAACGAAAAATAGACACAGCAATCGAGGCATGGTATGATGTCCCTAGAGTTATTCTCAGAAAACTTGAAGAAGATGTTGGAATAAAATTCAAGGAAATGTATCGAATAAAACTAAATAGTATGTGTTGTGGAGCTGGTGGAGGTGTAAGAGCAGGATATCCTGAATTTTCAATTAAGACTGCAAGTCTACGATGTGATGAAGCTAATGCTGTTGGAGCGGACATTTTAACAACCGAATGCCCATTTTGTTGGAGGAATTTGTCTGATGCGAATGAACAATACAATCATGGCATGGTAGTTATGGGAGTACTTCAAATGATTACAGAATATAATCTATTAGAGACTGTAGAAAAGCCTACTGAAAAAGATTTTTTAATCCCCTCTATTAGAGAAAATGAGGAAGAGCTTACAAAAAGAAAATGAGTAAATAATTTATTTAATTATTATTTCTTTTTTTATAAAAATTGTATATTAGCTTAAAAATTACTTTTCTAAACATGTTTCTATTAAATTAGAGAAGTAAGATTTATATGAAAGATGAGTGTTATTCTACTTTATAGGTACAAATAATATTAATTTAAAATGAAGATCAACTTAAAGAGAAATGAATTAATATGGATTTAAAAAAACCATTGATAAAATATGGTCCATTAGTAGCATTTGTATTGATTATAGGTCTTGTTGTTTCAATGTGGATATTGTACATTCCAATAAAGAATTTACCGCCCATTCCTGGAGAAAGAAAAGCAATTATCCTTTGTAGTGCAAATGATTTTTATGATAGTGAATCTGAGGATGATTTTAATGAAGGAAATGATGCTCATTTTGAGATGGATGTAGGAAATTGGACATATTCTGGAACACTTAATAGTGTAGGTTTGCATTCTGCTTTTGGTAATTATACCTCTGGATCATTATATATCGAGCCTACTGATTTTGAACCTATTAGTGGGGAATTTACGCTTGACTATTCACAACATTATGGGATTCAAGAATATGCATTATATAACTTAACTGCTAGTATTTTTATACAAAGTGCTGCTCCAGTTGATGGTAAAGGAGTTCATATTGCCTTAAGATGGTTAAATTCAACAGGAGGAGTTATAAGAACAGACAGATCTAATTATATTAACTCTACGATTGGAACGTGGGTTTCATTAAATGTTGTTAGTGTATGTAACAATGAAACTGGAAATGAAATAAAGGATCTTGAATTAGTTTTTTCTTTTGAGGGAGATTATGCTGGTGGTCCATCGGATCATGTATATCTAGATGATTTAATTCTAGATAGATGGGTTTCAGTCAATCTAACAGATCCAACAGCACCTCCTCCAAATGGTAAAATAAATTCAGATGGGTTTCCTGCTCAAGCACTTCAAGTTTATTGGATATTGAAAAATCATAGTTATACTGATGATAATATATTCCTAATGCTTTACCACACGGGAGATTCAGTAATAGATATTGATGCAAATGATGGAATTCCAAATGATTTAATAGGAGCGACAATTGACGTCGAGAATGATGATGTAAATGCTAGCAGGTTTAAACAAGAATTAGATGTTTCTATATCAGGTTCGTTTGCTTCAGGACTTCGTAGTAGAGACCAACTCATTATATTCATGACAGATCATGGTTCCAATGGTGTTTTACCAGATAAAAATGCTACATTCCATTTCGAAGCAGATAATAGCTATATAACTGAAATTGAATTCTATGATTTAGTTAAAGAGATTCCTTGTGGAAGAATGTTAATTTGTGTGGATTGTTGCTTTAGTGGGAATTTTTTAAATGAAAATAAAAATATTGGGCAAAGCTGGTATAACTTACCTAATTGTATTTTAATAAGTGCTGCTTCAAATGTGTTTTCATGGTATTGGATCAATAACAAGAATCCAGACGGTTGGGCAGGTTCATGGTTCTTTCATCCATTTTGGGATAAGTTAGATGGGAATGAGACTATACTGTCTGCGTTTAACTCTGCTTTAGGATTTATTCCTACAACCAATTTTCCAAGGCCAGTTCAGATAATTCAAAGTCCATTAATGAAAGATTATATTGGAATAAATAATTCATGGAGTTTTAACGGTATACCACAACTTTAATTTTTTTTTTTAATATCAGTAACTTTTGAAGTTTTTTAATTTTTGGAGATTATGGAATTTTCAAAAAATAATCAAATTTCATTACTTAAATTTATATTAAAATTACAATTAATTCTAATTTAATATAATATCGCATATTAAAAATAATGAATTTAGAGTGTCATATTAGCCAAAGAAAAACTATTGTAATAACGATAATTCTAATAGCTATATTTTTTACAGTAAATTATAATATAATTCATAAATTTGATAATGACTATTATAAACCCAAAGAGTTTGTTCAAGATAAAACAAGTATAATTTCTCTAGGTCTTGCTAATGAAACTGATGCTCCAGTTATTTCATTTATTCAACCTGACCGTAATAATACCATAATTTCTCAAACATCTTATAGTTTTATAGTAAATATTACTGATGAAAATCCTCCCTTATTTGGAAATGTAACTTTTCAATTATCGAATTCAACAACATTTCTTTTCAATTCCTCAATGAGTTATGATGAAGGATCTCAGTGGAGTTTCAATTGGAATAATATTAGTTCTTATCCAAATCAATATTACACAGAATATATCATACAGATTTGGGCAATAGATAATTCTTCAAATTACAATCTTGGATGGTCTGAAGTTTATTCTATTTTTTTAAACATTCAAGGAGAATCTCCTGGAATTATCAATGTCATAATTTACCTTATTCTAGTTACATTTATTATAGCAGGTATTGTAGTATATCTGAATAAGAAATTACTGCCTAAATCATCTGAAAAAAAAGGATTACCAATGAATGCAATTTAGAAGTGAAATTTTAGTTTATCAACGTAATTACTTGAATTTAAAATCTTAAATTCTTTAATTTTAATCAAAATTTCCTACGAATTTTTTAATTCCATAAAAATATATGTTTAAATTTTCTTTAATTACAAAACATAAAACTGTCATTTACGGGTAAAATTAATATTGATAAATGTAGATGATAAATCTGCTTATCCATATATAACAAAATTTAAAAAAGAACCTTTTAAATCATTTGTAACTATTAAAAAAGGGCAGATTAGGAGTTTTTATTATAATAATTATGATAAATTATTTGAACTCTATCAATTTTTTAATCAAAATTTATTTAATTATCCTAATTTATCTTTAGAAAATATATTTTGGGTTGTTTTATTACGAAAATATCTCAAAGTAGAAAGCAAAACAGATCGAGATAAAATTTTTGATTTTATAAAGAAATGTGAAATCATCCAATATGATCAAATAGGATTTAAAATTTCACCGTTTTCGAATGGAACTCCTGATATTTTTTCAACGTATTTAGCTTTATCTAGTTTAAAAAATCTAGGACTTTTAAAAGAATATCTCTTCTCTGATGGAAAGACCCAAATTAAAGAAGAAATAAAAAATTTTGTCTTATCTCATAAGAAAGGTAATAAATTTCTGCATTGTCAAGAAAAAGATTGTGATATATGCAAGAATTGTGAAGATACACGAATTTTATATTACATCTTAGAAATATTTACACTATTAGGTGTTGATGTAAGAAACAATAAGGAACAGTTTAAATCGTATCTAGGAGATAAAAAAAGAGATCCGTCAATGATTTTTAGACATCTAAATTTTAAATATTTGGATCTCGAGATGGAAGTTAAAGATAAAGAAATCCAATTCCTTCAGCAATTGCAGCAAAAGGATGGCAGTTTTAGCTTTAACCAAGAAGAAACAATTAATGTGAATTTTTGGATAGTTTATGATCTTGAGCTTTATTCTTGGTTATTAGACTATAATCCAATAGGAATTTATTCATATATTATTCAGAGTTTAAACAAATTGCTAATATTTGAAGATACTCTTGATTCTAGTATATTAAAACAAGTCTCAGAATTAGTCATTCTTCTGTCTTTAATATGGAAGAAATATATTGATAGGATTGAGAGATTAATATTCAAACAATTGGAAAAAGAACATTATGTTGATATTAATCAATTAAAATCTACTTTCGGTTTTGATGAGCACATTGAAGAGCTTATTAACTATATTAATCTAAATTACAATTTCAATTTAGAGGTAATTGATAATGAAGTAGAATTTAGGAATTATATTGAGACATTAAGTCAAGCTAAAAAGGAATTCTTAAGAATTTTTTATGATAAGCTTACTAAAAATAGTATAATTTCTCTAACAGATCTCTTTAAACAGTATAAAATTAGCCATACTGAGCCTTTAAGATTAAAAGAAGAAATTTTTCCTATTATTAAATATATGGTTGAAAAGAGATTTTTCTTAGGAAACATTAGGACTAAAAAGGTATTTTTGGGTTTCAAAACCAAATACTTGTTCTATTTGAACAATCTTTTAAAAAAGATGATAATCTCAGATATAGATTTGAATACTGAAGTTTTATTCAAAGAAAAGGAAAAACTTGAGGATTTTAGGAACGACATATATAATATGACATTAAAGTTAGAAACTATAAATTCTCAGATAAAAGAAGAAATTGAAAGTTACCTCATAATTAATGAAATTGAGTACGCTAAAGAGAGATTGAAATATATTTTACGAGATGCATTAATGGAAGCTGATTTTTTAAATGAAAATATTGAAAGTTCATTTAATGAATCTCTCAAATATATTAATATCCAAGCGAGCTTAGGGACAGAAATATCTCATTGGAATAAATTATATTCAGATTTACAGAAAAGATTGTCTGAATTAGGTTCAGACTTAAGTAGTAAAATTCAAGAAAAAGAGAACTTGAGAAATTTAAATGAAATATTAATAACATTAAAAGAAAAAATTAATATAATAGAAGAGGATTTGAATAAGAAATTAGACTCATTTAGAACACTTTTTTGTGATACTCTTGAACGAGAATATAATGAAGAGAATTTAGCAGTTCTTACTCAAGAGTTGGATAGAATTTCTCAAAATGTAAGAAAATATGATGATATAATCTATAATGTGTCTCAAAAGGTCACTATTCAGGATAAAAAAATTAATAGGAAACATAAAAAAATTATCGATAATTGGATACGAATTAAAAATTCCTTTAACACAAATTTCAATTTTTATATCGATGGATTCGAATTTTTTAATAATAATTTGCATAAAATAAATGAATTTAATGAACAAGTGAAAATTGAAATCCTTGAAATTGAGAAAAAGGCTAGAAACAAAATTGATATGACCCAGTTTCAAGAAGCTTTTGATGTTACCAAAAAAGAATCAGATCTCTTACTAGATAAAAGGTTAAACGATATAAAAAAAGTAAAATCAGAAATAAAACAAGAAATAAAGAAGAACCAAAAACTCTACGTACTCTATAGACATCTACAGGATAAATTAGAGGATTTAGAAGCTAAAGTAATTGAATTAATTGCTGATCATGTTAAATCTTTAAAGAATAAGATTGTTGAAGAAAGAAACCGAAGTAAAGTAGATGATTTTGATAATTTTGTTTCTCACGAAAGCTTGAACCTTAGGGCTGAATTAAAAAATATTAAAAATAATCTAAAAAAAAATCCTAATCATTCAATTGAAGAGGTCATAAAGAAATTTGACAATCTTAAATCTTATTATGAAAAAGTCACTAAAATTTATGAAAAAAAACTAAATGAGTGTAATAAAAGTATTGAAAACTTTACTGAAAAATCTGAATTAAGCATTATACAATGGGAAAAATTCAGTGATTTTTTTATTAATGAGATTTCAATTTTAAAAGAGGAGTTCGTTAATGATATTATTTCAAATAAAATTAATATGATGGCTATTGAGAAAAAAACGAATAATATTAAGTTAAACGATTTAAAAGATGAAGTAAAGTTATCTTGTAAAGTTTTGATTAATAAATTAAAAAATATGATAGATATTTCTAAAATTAATGCACAACTAAACGAGGAAGATAAAACACTCTTAGTTTATACTGAATATTATTATTTAAATAAAGAACTTAAAAGTTTTATTGACAACAAACTACTAAAAGACAATAGAGATAGAATCGGTAAGATATTGTCTTTGTATGATTCAAGTATTAGAAATAGAACATTAAACATTAATATGTTAGAACTTCAAAATAGAATTGATGATCTAAACATTTTTGAGGATATTCTCCCCAGACAATTTACTGATAAAGTTAAAGATCTCAAAATCAATCAGGAAAGAAATGAATTTATCGAAACAAAAAACTATTTTGAGGCTGTTTTGGAAAATGATAGAGCTGCGATTAAAAGTATTAAAAAAAGTCTGAAAATTTTTAATAAGACTCACAGCTTGATTAATCACCATTTTAATACCCTTTATGTTGAATTAAAAGAGTGTGTTAATAAAGTATTTAAAGAAGCTGAAGGTCAGGATAAATATTTACGTATTCAAGAAAATTTTGAAGTAAAAAGACAAAAAATTAATGAAGAATTGAAACAATCTCAAACTAAAATTGAAGAGCAAATAGATTCCCTATTTAAAAAAGCAAGAGATTCAAGTAAATTTGTTCCTGAAATTAGAGAATTGTATGTTAGGGCAAAAAATGAATTTTCAAATGAATTTGAAAATAAGATTGAAAAAATTAGAGACTATATTACGTTATTAAAAAATGAATCATTTCAAGAGAAATTGTCTACCCAAATTAATAATAAAAAAATCTATTTGAGTCAATTACTTGGTAATTTAGAAAGAAAGGTAGAAGATAATATTGAAATTAAGGAATTCAAGAAGTGTAATGTAATTATTCAAAAAAGAGCTAAAAATATTGAAGCAGAGTTGAAGCAAATTATTAAATCTGTGGAAATGTCAATCAAAGAGTATTCAAAACAATCAAAGAATTTCAAACAAACATCTAAGTTTATGCTTGAAGATTTCAGTAAATTTATCGAAGAATATGGAGAGATCCTTAATGAAAAAGTAAAAGCTCTGGAACGGTTGATTCTAAAATCATACATTGATATGACAATTAAGGCTGTTGCAAATGAATATCTAACAATTGGATTTTTGAATAATGAATTAAAAATCAAGAAGCACAATATTCAAGATCACTTATTATTTTTGATAAGTAAGGAAGAATTAAATGGTAAATACGACCCTAGATTTGGAATTTACTATGAGAATCCTGATGTTTTAGAAGATTTAGATGAAACTGAATTAGAAGTAATTAAAAGTACTAATTTTAAATTAAATATGATGCTCCGTCATTTAAAGAATTTTACAAGCCAATATGGTAGTATAATCGCTGTTTTTGGTTCTATAATTACTATTTCTTATTACTTATTCCTTTTCAGTGGAGGAAATCCTGCTGTAATTGCACTTCCAATAGTTATTACAGCGACGATTTTAATTCTGTACTTCTTGAAAAGAGGAAAGGATGAAAAAATTAAATGACACTTAGTTCAATTTATGAACTCTTTTCTATAAATTAATCGTAATCCATTAAAAGATAGACTTGACCTTCTTCTCTCTTAAGATAACCAAGAAAACAAGCTTGATTAAAATGAATATTGAATTTATCATCAACAATTTCTTCATCACTAGCCAATTTTTGAAAATTAGTAAAAGCTAACTTACCATTAATACCATATAATTTTACTATGTTGATTAACTGTTTTAAATTATTATTTAAATAAATCCTCTGTTTATTATTTCGGTTTCTTTTTTTTGATTTCAAGTTTATTATTTTTTCTTGTAGGATTGGTTTATCCAATTTGATTAAATCAGAATAAAATGTAACTCCACATTCTTTCAGATGCAAATATTCTTCACTATCACAAAAAGTATCTAATCGTGAAATAATTTCTTCTATAGAACGATTAGCTAAATTCTGATGTTCCAACTGCTTTCTTTCATTAAAATTTTTAACTAAATCTGATTCATTAATTCGATTGTTTTGACCAGAAAAATCAATTTCTTTACGTTCCAGAGACGTTATTAATTCTAATTGCGTAGAATCTGAGAGGATTGTGTTCATGCAGCGTTCTTTTCTTCGGGCTACAATATAATAAGGGATATCAACGGTATCTTCCGCTATAAGTATGTAACATCTACCTGAAGCATATCTGCCTGTCCTTCCACGCCTTTGAATCAATCTAATTTCTGAAGGAACAGGTTCATAAAAAATAATCGCATTTACATTTGGTATATCTAAACCTTCTTCTGCAACACTCGTTGCTATCAAAATATTTACACGTCCTTCTCGAAATTCTTTCATTATTTCTAGTTGTAGATGTTGTGGAAATCCAGAATCGTCAATTTTTGATGCTTGGCCTATAAATTTTTCAACTTTCAATTTTTGATTAAATCTTTCATGAATTCTATTTTTAAGATACTCTGCCATTTCACGATATTGTGTAAATATCAAAATTTTATTATTTTTAAATTCTTCAAGTTCCTCTTCAATAATTGACATTAGCTTTTTCAATTTTGGATGTGAAAGCTTTGATTGTTTTTCATTTTCAATTATAGAATTTATATAATTAAAATGCTCTGAATTCACAATCCGTTTCGCTGACAAAATTTCTTTACTTGCCTTATACTTAATTTTTTCTAAAAAGGATTTAAAAAGAGTTATATCTTGTGTTTCTAATAATTCTTTAGCATGAAGGATTGATATGCAGCTTGAGCAATAAGAATATATAGAAGGGATATCAAGCTGATACTCCTTCACAAGATCAATAATTTTTGGTGATTTATAATATAAACATTCTAAATAATCATCTTCTGATATTTCTAATCCAATCCCACTTTCAAAATATAGAGATAAGGTTAAATCACGAGATATACCTAAAAAATCAAGTTTTGAGTAATAAGGTTTATTTGGAGCAATTAAATTGCTTTTAATAAAAAATTTTAAATAATTCTCGAATAAATTATACCACACTGCGCTTAATTTTCTTATATCAATTGGCAGATCCACAAAATTAAGAAAAACATCGATATCATAAATATAATCTTTTACATCTTTATCCTCATAATTTTTAAAAATTACATTTTCAATAAATAAATTATCACATATTTTTTGTATACGTTCATAATCCTTTCCAGGTGAAGCTGTTAATCCTAATATTAAAGGATCTGTGCAAGTATTAATGTATTCTTGAGAAATGAAATTGTAAGCATAATTCCCTTTAGTTTTATGAGCCTCATCGAAAATGATCAATGATACCTCTGATAAGTCATATCTCCCTCTTTCGATATCATTTTTTATAACTTGAGGAGTAGAAATGATTATTTTTGAATTTTCAAATAAATAAATTCTCTTTTCTGGAGGTATCTTACCTGTAAATAATGTAATTTGAACTAAATCAATCTCAAGATATTTTTCAAATGATGCTTTGTGTTGTGAAACTAAGGGCCTAGTTGGTGCTAAGATTATTATATTTGCATTTGGATATTTTTTCAATCGATCTGCTACTATCAAGATACCAATTATAGTTTTTCCTAAACCAGTTGGCAATACAACTAAAGAATTTTTATTTTTACAGCTATTTACAATATTTTTTTGATATTGTCTAAATAATATTTGGTTCTTTTTTAAAAATAGTCCATTAAAGTACTTTTCGCGTTCTTCACTCATGTTTAAATTTACTGGAGTTTGGTTCTTTTTAAAAATAACATCGCTGTAAGATTTTTATAAATTAAATTGCCTTTTAGCTAATTGAAGTTGATTATTAATTTAGAAATAAGTTAAAAAATTCCCTATTTTCTGAATTTAAAATATTAAGATCTTTTTTCAGGGAAAAATAAGACCTTGTTTTTTGTTTTAAATCTTCGTATTAGATTTTTATTTTCAAGAAGTTTTAAAGTTAAAACAACCCAACCTCTCGCTACTTGATGGAGAAATCTACTATTTTGGGGATAAATAGCTTTAATTATCCCCTTTGGAGAAATTCCCTTCTCAAAATTAGTATTAATTATTTCTAATACTTGTTTTTCCCTGTTTTTTCTATGTTTTAGAATTTTCTCTATTCTTTCTTCAGGATTTTCTATAGGGCTCCCATGAGCAGCGAGGACTAATTTAAGATTAGGTAATTCCTTTAAAATTTTTAGAGTTTTTACATAATCTTCTATATTAGAATTAGGAGGTCCAAGCCAAGTTGTTATAGTCCTTAAAATATTATCTCCTGAAAATAATACTCCTATTTCCTCATTATAAAGAGATATATGGTCAATGGCATGGCCTGGAGAAGGAAAAACTTTCCATGATTCTCCATTAATTAAAATTTCTGTGTTTTCTTCAATAATTTCATCTGGGTTATCTATATAGGAAGCCCCAAATATTCTTTGATAAAACAACCTTGAGCCTACATTTCTTAAGGAGTTAATTAATTTGCAAACTCCTTTTTTTCTTATTCTAAGGTAATCCTCATAAATATCAGTTTCAAATGTTTTTATAAAACTTTTTTTATTTCTAATAATTTCAGCGCTTTTTTTGGTTAATACAATTTTTAAACCCAAAGCTTTTCTTATTCGTTTTAGTCCACTAAAATGGTCAGGATGGCAGTGAGATACAAGAATTCGGGTGATCTTAAACTTTTTATTTTGTTCTTTGAATTTGGTTTCAATCTCTTTTAATCCTTTAATTAATTTTTTTACTGTTCTTTTTGTGCCATATCCGGCATCATAAATTACACCATCAGAACCTGCTAATACATAAATGTTTTCTGGTGGTTTTATTGCTCTAAAGATTCCTTTTTCTTTTATTACAAAAATACCAGGATAGACTTCATTCATTTTGGAAAGGTATTAAATAAATAACGCAAACTTTAATCAATATATAATATTTTAAGAAATTTCAATTTTATTATCGAGAAAATTGTAATCAAATTGTGGTTTTAAAAAAAAATCTCTCTGTTTTTTTTTAGATTATAATCTTAAAAGGTAAGAATCTTTAAAAAAAAAAGATGCATATAAAATTCTAAGGAAATATAATAAAATTTTAATTGTTGCTTTGTTTTTTTAATTGCCTATTTAAAGTTTTAAGAAGTTCATTAGTAGAGAGAATGTTTACAAAAAATAACTCCATACTTCTTAAAGCAGCATTGTGTAAAGTCGGGGACCATCCCGCACATGCATCATCTACCAAATAAACGTTAAAATCTAAATCAAATGCTATTCTTGCAGTATTCTCAACACAAATATGAGTAACTACTCCTACAATTATAACAGTATTCACTCCTATATTCCTCAATTGATGCTCTAGATCTGTTGAACTAAATGTGCCATTTGTTGTTTTAAGAATTATGATGTCTTCTTCTTCTGGTTTTAATTCTGGAATAATATCAGCAAGAGGATCTTGGACAGATGGAAAAATATATTTACGAATCATATTTTCAGACATTTCATTAATAACATGTATATTATTTGAATAATCTGTTCGATCATTTCTCCGGCAAGCGAATTTAGTATAGAATATTGGGATTTTGTTTGCTCGAAAGAATTCTACCAATCGAATTATATTTGGATTAACTACATCATCAATTTGTTTTATAAAATATTCAAATAATCCTGAAACAGTTTTTTCAGCCCATTCTATAATAGGTGATGTTTCTTTCACTTGATAATTTTGCATGTCAATAATTACGAGAGCAGTTTCATTGGGAATAATTGGTGGTTTTGCTGCACGTTTGATTTTTAAATATTGATCAATTTTATCTTCAATATTCAATTCTAATCACAAGTATTTTATTGTAGATACGTTTATTCTATAATTTTTTAATATTTCTGTTTAAATTCATTTTTAAAGTACAAAAATTTCAAAATTAATCATGTAAAAGAAACAAAAAAAAAGAAAAGATAATTTGGTAAATTATGTTCTAAAAAATTTAGAAGTACTTAATTGCTAAAAGAATGTCGTCCCGGGTTACTTTCTTTCGTTTGGCATGTTTGGTTAAAGTAAGAGCAGTTTTTGTAATTTTTTCTGCTGATTGACCCATCCAATCAACTAATTCATCTACAGCATCTCGTGCAACGATAATGGCGCCATTGTGTTTCATTAATCTTCGAATAGGACTCCAACTAATATATTCTGACATTTTTTATTCCTCCACTTTTTAATTAATTTTTAATATTTTTATTGAAAATTGTTACTTTTTAAGAATTTGTTATATAGATATATATCTTTTATATATTTAAAGATTTTTATTCATGCTTGGTTTTATGGAGAAAAAAATGAAAAAAGTATTACGACAAAATTCGAAAATAGTAAACTGATCAATCTCGTGTAAGTTAGAAATTTTTTATCAATTTTTAATTTTCGTTAACATTTGGAAGTTTTTATAATTATATCTAATTGGAGATTAATCTAAATCAAATTATATTCCAGAATTTAAGAAAAAAAGTAAAAATAATTAAATTCTGAAACGGTATAGTAATCAATTTTTGAAGACTTATTACATGACTTATTTTTAAATTTTGGAGTTGCAATGGTCTTTGTATTAGTATAGTTCACTTATTAGAAGAAAAATAAAGGGAAGGACACTCTTTTAGTGAATTTTGTTAATAATTTCGTAATAAATAAGAATTACTTACCTATATTTTTATACTGATTTATTTTAGCATCAATTAACTGTACTAATATTAAAAACTTAGCTTTAACTAATAGAAAAATATAAATAAAAAACTAATTTCTTTTTATTTGGTTTTTACATACTATTGGTTATAAAAAGAGCAATTCCAATGGAAAAAAAAAAGTTTGGTTATAATCTAGTAGTGATTGGATTTATACTATTTATAATATCAAGTTGTGTTTTCACTTTTATAAGTATTTATTGGCCAAATGTATCTGCTATGAGGTTACCTGAAGAAATTGAATTAGAGAAGAAATTAACTATAATAATGAGCGTAACAGTAATTATATTTAATTTTTGTTCACTAGGTTTTTTATTAATTGGAGGGAGAATTGCTGTAAAACGTAGAGATTATTGGTTTTTACTTATAGGATTAATAATTTTAGCAATAAATCTTTTACTTGGAGTAAAAGGTTTTTTAATTTCTCTCTTAGAATTGCCATTTTATTTCTTTTCTGCTTTTCAAATGCTTTTAATTTATTATATAATTTCAGGAATTGGTTTCACTTTTATAGTTGTTGGAGTGATAATGAAATATAAAAATAGAAATAGCTTATAGTTATGTAAATTTCTTCCTTTATTTTGTTTTTTTTATCTGATTAAAGTGAAATTAAAGATATTATAAGTCGAACAATTTTATAAAATAAGTAATTTGCTAAATACTATAGATTCTTATCATAATTAATAGTATGTTGATCATAAAAGTTTATTAACTTAAATTGGGAATTTATCATTATGAAATCTAAAAAAATACTATTAATTTTGATTTTAAATTGCTTAATTATTCCTTGCGTTTTTGTCTCATTTACTAATGCAGAAATTGAATGGCAGGTAAATGTAGGAAGTAAACTAACTTGGGTTGTTCGGGAGACAAATGAATCTCTTGGTTTCCTTCCAGTTAATTCGCGATATGAAATGATAATTACTGAAATTAAATCCGTGCCCAGTGGAGGTATAGGTGATGCTACTGAATTATATGTAAATCTAACAGCTTATAATAGTGAAACAACAATAAGTACACAGATATTAAATAATCAAACATTTAGTACTTATGATTCAGGAACAAATATCTCGACTTTGCATACTTTTATTGATGATCATTGTTATATGATACCTCCTGATCATGTTGATGGTTTTATAGAGGGGTTAGATTCATTCTACAGTGGTTTCTTTAGTTACACATTACAGTTAACTACTCAAGGAATCTTCACCTATTCTGGATACGATGGAGCAACTGATTTGCTATATATGTGGATGTTCAATGCAAATTTTATTGCAGATAATCTAGTTGTTGTTTATTTAGATAGTGCTGATCAATTTGAGTATTGGTTAGTATTGGATGTTCCAGAATCAGCAATCTCTATAGGATTTTACTTTATAATATTTGCTGGGCTAAGTTTGGTCTCGTTAGTGTATATATACAAGAAGAAATTAAAAATTTAAAAAATATATAATATTTTTTTTTACCATATAAGTTGTGAAAAATTACAGTTATTACATTCTATATATTCACTTTTATGAGGAAAATATGGAAGTACTACACCACAACTTTGACATTCTAAATCAAATATTTTATCTTTTGAATTAACTATATTATTTTTTACTACAAGTCGTTTGAAATCGTCTGTAATTTGAGTTATCAAGGATATTAATGAATAATGGTTGAGTGAAGAAGCTATTATTTCAATTTTATTCGATACTATTTGCCCAATTGCTAAAATATCTTCCTTTTTTACAGATTCAGTCCCAAAGTACCACAAAATTCGCTTTTCAATATCTTTTGTAACCATCTGAAAATTATGATTTGAAAAAACTTGTTCTAGGAAAGCATAGTATATCTCAGAATCTATATTATAACCAGTCCCTATTCCCATACTTTTAATAACTTTTTTAATTCCAGGAGTCTGAGTAAAATCTCTAATGAAACTTGATGGAACTACTTTAGGTTCAACGATAATGCTATAGAGAGTTATTTCTGCAGGTCTTGAATCTAAAACTCGAACAGTATCTTTATTGTTTACATAAGTAACAATAGTTCTTACTTCTCCTATATGATCGAGGGAATTTGGAGAAAAATGTAAATGGATTTGTTTATTCGTTTTTTCATTTAATTCATCAAATTCTAAATTAATTAATTTTAAATTTTCTTCAATTTTGATTTGTGGTATTTTTATTGTATTCGGATAAAGTCTTTTAAGAGTTAGGAATTTAGGGAATTTTACTTTGATTTTCATCTCAGAAACTGGTGCTAAACTTTGGTTATCAATGAGGATTGAATATTGATATCCACTACCAAATGGCCTATAATCAGTAGAAAGTTTAATTTTATTCTCTTGGTCAACAGTTTCAAATGTATATTTGTCAATTGATTCACTTTGAGAACTTTGACTCTCTTTAAAAATTACTAAATCTTGTGTTTCAACCGAATTTGGCTCTTTTTCTTTTTTAGGCATTTTTATTTAATAAGATTTTAGAATATGGAAATATAAATTAAATCAACGAGAATTGGATAATTAATAAAATATTATTCTGATTTATATTTTTTTTTAAACTTTTATTAATTACTTATACTTGATTGTAATAATGTTTGAAGAATTAGATGTTTTATTTGAAAGTGCTACAATTAAACCATCATTTGATAAGGTGCATGTGATATTAGCCTTATTTCTATTTGAAGAGAATAAGGAAGGTATTGGAAGATATCGCCTAGGAAAAGAGTTAATGATGGGTGCTGGCACAGTTAAATCAATGATCAAAAAATTAAATGAAAAAATGGCTTTTATCACAGTCTTGACTAAAGAAAATCTTAGTAAAGGTCATATTTTAACAAAAAAAGGATTGGAATTTGTAAAAGAAATTAAAAAAGTAATTCAATTAATAGAAATAGGGGATTCATCAGTGTTGAAAGATATTATCATAAAAGCAGAAGATGGAGATTCCTATTTTTGTTTGGTGAGAGAAGCAAGTAATAAAATCTCAAATGGTATAGAACAAAGAGATGCTGCTATTAAAATTGGTGGTGTTGGAGCAACTTGTTTAATTTATAATGGAAGAGATTTAATTTTTCCTTCAAAAACTCTCTCTGGCGGCGAGGAAAAGCCTATGAGTGTTGATCAGGATATTTTTAATTATATTTTTTCGCTTTTAGACAATAAAAACATTTCATTGCGAAAGAATGATGTTATTTTAATAGGTTTAGGTGAAAATTTAGAAAATGCTAGATTATCAGCTTTAAATGCAGCATTAACATTAGTTTAAAACTGGAGGTTCGATTTCCTGCAACTAAAATTTGAGAAAGATATTATCCTTAAGGTTGATAATAATCTTTTTGAAAAATTAAAAAGCTGTGTTGAAAAAGCTCATCCTAACGAAGCTTGTGGGTTGATATTTGGAAATGTTTCAGAACATAAAGAGCCTAATAAAGAAGGTAATTATTCTTATCATTATAATGCATTTAAATTTAAATGCATCGAATCTTCCCAGAAGAGCCCTATCGCTTTTTTAATGGATGATTATTTGGCTTTAATTAAATTATCTGATATTTATCAGAAAAACTTCAATTTTCAATTACTCAGTATATTTCATTCTCATCCAGGAAGTGCTATTCCAAGTGGTGTTGACATTCCATATATGGAAAGTTTTTATAAAAGTAATATCAAAAAATTTAGACATTTAATTTGGACGATAATGAATGCAAGAACTCAAGAACTAAAAGGTTTTATATATATATTTGATGAACTTAAACAAATTAATGTAACGATTAATAAAACATAATAAAGAAAGAATAATTTTACTAGACTTGTTGGAATCCATCCTTATCAATAGTACAAATTTGCAATTCAAACCCCGAACCTGCATCTCTCTCTTTTGCTGCATTAATTGCTGTTTTAATAAGATCAATACCTTTCGCTTTTGTTAAATTTGGCTTCCATTCAGCTTCTAATAAGCCTAGTACAAATGGTGAACCACTTCCGAAGGATATGTATTCATTTTCTTCATACAATGTGCCAAGGAGGTCAATCCCGTACAACTTACCTGACTTTTCTTTTAAAGAATATCCCCCAATAATCATCATGGCTACAAAATAAGATCTTCCCGAAAATAGGATATTACGACAGACACTTGCTACGTATTTAGGGTCAGGAACTTTCTCTTCTTCAACTTCTTTTAATCTTGATAAAGCTTTTAGTTGATTTATTACATATTGTGCATCTGCTACTCCGCCGGCGATGGTAGCTGCTGTATATTTGTTGATCTCGAACAATTTCTGCGCTTGTTTGGATGCTATGAAATAGCCACCAGTAGCTTGTGATTCGGTCGAGACCACTACACCATCTTTAATCAAAATACCCACAGTAGTTGTACCAGTTTGTAGCATTTTTTTAATATTCTCTTGATCTAAACGCTTAAGATTCGTGTTATTTTCCATCATTTTAGTGTTAAAAAGTATCTAATTCAATTATAGCTAGGATAATGTTATATTTAAATAAAAATTTTGCCTATATTTATTTTGCCTTAATAAATCATAACTCAGAGGAATTTAAAAAAATTTTAAAGATATTGTGTCTTACCTAGACTATTAAATTGGATTAAATATGGTCAATTACTAATGGCAAGAAGTACCGCTAGATCGAAGCGTAAATATACAGGGAAAAAATTTAGATATTTTAGAAAGAAAAGAAAGAGAGAATTAGAAAGACCACCTATTGAAACTGAAATTGGTTCTGAGAAGTTAAAGAAGCAAAGAGTTATGGGAGGTAATTTTAAACTAAAATTGTTTGCTTCACAATTCATTAATGTTACAGACCCTACTACAAATAAAACACTAAAAGTAAGAATTTTAGGATTTAAAGAGAATCTAGCTTCTAAGGATTACACTAGAAGGCATGTTTTGACGAAGGGAGCTGTAGTTGAGACTGAGCTAGGAAACGCTAAAATAACTAGTCGCCCTGGGCAGCATGGTATTCTGAATGGAATTTTAGTTTCATCATAGAATTTGAATATACATTAAAATCATCCTTTCCTTCCAATAAAAAAATAAAATCAAAATATCTTAAATAGAGTTTAATATCTATAGAAAAAATTTAAAAGGGGAAGAATTAGGGATCAAAAATGGATATTAAATTATTTCTAAAAAATTTATATATACTCCCATACATAGGGGGAGTGTTAGCTATAGTTTCCTTGTTCTTTCCTGCTGCCACAAATTTTGATGCTAATTGGTCTATTAATTCCTTTACTTTTTGGGTATGGGGTTTAGTTTGTGAGATTGACTGGATGATGCCTGGAGAAGGTTGGATATGGAATAATTATTTTTATTTAAGTCCAGATCTACTGATACTACTTTTAGGTATAGTAATTTCAGCATTAATGATCTTTTTAGGAGTAAAAATGGTTTCAAAAGCGAGAATGATTGCTAAAGAAAATAAATTTATAAATAAATCGTTTGTATTATATGGAGCGTTAATTATTCTTATCAATATTATTTGGGTTGTAACTGTACAACTTTACTTCTCAAATACAGGTTATTTCCGTAATTATTTCATAGATCTAGATGCGGAACTTACTATGGATGATCTAAGCTACTTATATTTACCCATTTTTTCATTCTGGGATTATTTCGGGATGAATTTTGGAGTGATTGGCCCCTTTATTGCAGGAGGTTTACCAATAATTGGATATCTTATTCATATTATTGAATATAAAAGATTTGATTATTTATTTATTGAAGATGAAGAGAACATAAAGACATAATCAAATGTTCTTTGATATTTTTGAAATATAATATAAAAGCCCATCTAATAATTCACTTTTATTCATTTGATTTAAATTATTAATTGGAAACCATTTTAGATCTTCTTCCCACTCATCTTCTCCTGGTTTAACTTTTTTTTTAGGATTAAAATGAAATGATGTTGCTATAGTTGTTGAAACTAAAAAAGTAACAGAAACCCCATTCCACCCAACTAAAATTGCTACCAAAGTACTTTCTGGATTAAGGGGTAAATTTACCTCTTCATTCAATTCACGAAGTAAAGCGACTTTTGGTAATTTTTCTAAATCATTAATCTCTAATATACCTCCTGGAATAGTTATAGCTCCAGGAAAATATGATTCAGATAATTGTCGCTTACCAATCAAAATATAATCGTTATTAGGGGAAAAGACAAGATATTGAGTTCCCAATACTCCAATTCCTCTATCTACTGCAATTTTTTGTTGATGCATATATGTAGCGGTAGAAAATTTCATGTAACTTGTATTCAAGAGGAGATAATTATCTTTAAACTGAAAACTATCTAAGAATAGCAATTTCCCATCATAATCGTTAGGAAATTCTTTTAAATGTCGACTCCAATATTTTTTAATTTTATTATCATAAATAGATGATAAGCGAAATTCTTGAGAGGAATTTTTATTCCATTTGATATAATTTAATTGTAAATTACCTTCCCAAATTACTCTTAAATTAAGCTTAAATTCCATGATTTCAATATAAGAGATATATTTATTCTTGAATCTTGATATTTTTCACATTTGCTTTTTTACCTTCTATTATTTCTGTATTATTGCTCCCACAGTTTGAACATTTGAAAAGTTGAAGTCCTGTTAGTTGAGCTTCTTTAGTAATTGATACCTCCGTAATTGCAGCGCATTCTCTACATTTTATCTTTCCTGGAAGTATCTCGATTCTTAATTTGGCACCCTCAGCAATTGATCCTTTTGTAGCTATTTCGAAAGACCGTTGTAATAATTCAGGAACAATAAGTGTTAGTTCTCCGATTTCTAGAAAGACCTCTGAAATTTTTTTGGCATTATATTTAATAGCTGTTGCTTCAGCTACCTTAAAAATGTTATAAGCAAATGAAAATTCGTGCATAATTAAAAAACTAAGATTTTGAGTACAATTTTCTCATTTCTTTAGCAACTTCAAGCATAATTTTTGACTTTTTTTTTCCTTTCGAATCGATAACTATTCTTCCTGAATCTTCCCACCATGTTCTTGGATATTTATAATGTCTTTCAATCTCAGTGGTATAACCTAAATTTCTTGCTGCTTTTGCAATATCCTCTAGATTCACCTTTTCAATTGCAAATTTTTTTGGAATTCGTCTACCATCATTCCGACTTTTTTTAGCATCAAAATATTGAGGCCAAAAAATTAAATAAGGTTTCCGTGATCTCATGAAGTTATTAAATTAATAAGTTATTTGAAGTGAATTATAAGAATTAAAACTCTTTAAATAATTTAAAAATTATTGGTTTAGAATAAAAGAATTCAAAGAAAAAAGATTTAATTTAAATTCTTCACTAATAATTACATAAGAAAAAGACTATCTTTCTTTAAATGCACGTTCATTGAAAAATCTTAAATGTTTGAAGCCAGATAATAAAAGGGAGGGTGGTCTAGCTTGGTATGATACATTGGTTAGAATATATCTTACCAAATAGAATCGGCTGGGGGCCGAGTGGTCGGGGGTTCAATTCCCCCCTCTCCCATATATTTCAAAGATGACTTTTTACTGTTGGTGTAAATAATATTATAAATTACTTTTCTTTGAGTATCTAAATATTTTTTATACTGTGCTGTTATGTGATTTTCAAAAGTAATATATAACACATAAAGAGGTTTTGATAATTATACAATCAGAAGATATTCAGGATTATGAATGGGCGGATGATTGGACTATAATTGTTGAATTATTTGATATAATTGATCATTTGAAAGAATTATTTAATCGTTTAGATGTTACATATCTTCGTCAAGTAGAGCAACGAATATTAAGGTTGAATCTTGAAAAATATGTTTGTTCTTTACAAAATTATATCATTGAAAAATATGCATAATACATAGGTTATATTAATGGAATCGTAATAATTTTGTTAAAATTTAAATATATTTCTAATCTATTTTTTGATTAAAAATACAAAAAAAGAATGATGAGATAAAAATGGTATGGAGTAAATTACAAGCATCAGACAAGGTAATGTGTGTTGTAGCAATTACTGGGGGAATTGTAGCTCTTATAGAATCATTACTACACATGATAGGAATATTCGAATTTTGGAGTTTTGGTATTATTTTCGAGTTAGTTGCACTTATTTTGGCATTATTATCTATTTTACTAGGGATTAAACCAATACATTACACCCCCTCATTTCTAATAGTTTTCGGTATTGCTATAATAGTTTTTGCTAGTTTTATCGGAGGTATAATAGTACTTTTAGCAGGTATTATAGGGGCATTAAGTTAAATAATTCTTTTCTTATTTTTTTTAAAAGAGATTATCCTTTTTAAGTGATAAATGTAAAAGAAAAAGTTTCAGTCCATTTAATTTATAAAACAATGATAAATTTATTAATATACAAATCAGTAAATCGACTTTAAGTTAAATAACAGAGACATATTATGAAATTTCGAAAGTTAGGACGTACAGGGCTAAAAGTAAGTGAAATTGGTTTTGGAACGGAGCACTTGTTAAGAAAATCGAGAAAGACAGTAATAGAAATAATAAAGGAAGCCATTAATCATGATATTAACTATTTTGATATTGTCTTTAACATATCTGAATATGTAGAAAATATAAGTAATGCTATTAAGGAGCATAGAGATCAAATAATTCTTACTTGTCATTTAGGGGGAATTGAAATAGATGGAAAGCATAAAATATCTCGAAATACAAAATTATGTGAAGAAACTTTCTTAAAAATCCTCTCTATATTCGGGACGGATTATGTTGACCTAATAAATCTGCAGTATGTTAAAGAAAGAGAATTCAATAATATAATTAGTCCAGGAGGATTGCTAGATTTAGCAAAAAAGTTACAAAAAGAAGGAAAAGCAAATTTTATTGGAATCAGCACTCATAGTATCGATGTAGGGCAGAAGGCGATTAAAATTGGTATTTTTGATATGATAATGAATCAAGTTAACTTAGTAAATCATTATCAGCCTGGGAAGAAAGAACTTTTAGAAGCATGCACAAAGGAAAAGGTTGGTTTTGTAGCAATGAAGCCTTTTGCAAGAGGAAATTTATTGCAAAGCAATAAAACTGTGAATATAGCAAGTTATCACACAGGAGGAGTTAGATTAACAAAAAAAATTCCAAGTGATATAACTCCGGTTAAATGTCTAAGTTACGTCCTTTCACATGAGGGCGTCTCAACCACCATTCCTGGAGTAAAAAATGTTCAAGAATTACAAGAGAATTTAGCATACCTACATGCTTCAGAGGAAGAAAAAGATTTTAAGTATTTATTAGAAGAATTCAAGATCTGATTTTATTCTCTTATCAAAATTTGTGAAAATTAAGGTTCTATTTTGTATTTGACAAACTAAATGCAATTTTCAATGCACCCTCAATTTCCGAAATGGTACCTACTCTAGATGTATCAATAATTGTCTTATTTAATCCCATATAAATTGCACCGAAAGCTTTTCCTCCACCTAAATGGACTAATGTACGATAGATTAAATTACCTGAAATTCCATCTGGAGCGATAATTAGATTTGAATTATTCTTGAGAGCTTGTTCTATCAAAATCTCATTGTGTGAAATGTGTATATTTGTGTATTTTTCTTTAAATAAACTTATAAGTTCCTCTGCTATTCTTATTGTTTGGTCAACAATTTCATCTCTTCCAATATCGCTGATCCTTCCACCACTTAAAACGCTAATTCTAGGTGTAATATTTAATTTCTGTAGCTCCCTAATTGCCAGTTCAAGAAAGATTATCTTTTTGTTTAAAGTATTGCACTCATCAATCCCGACTGGTCCAAAGAAGAACTGTTCTCCTCTATACGTTTCCAATAATGCTAATCTATTGATCTGATCGACATTTAAGTATTTTTTTAGATATCTCAAAAATTCACTTGAACCGAATGAACCTCTTATAATAGCTTGGATTGTGTCGTTTAATAAAAATTTTATAATAGATTCCTCAGGTTTTTGACATTTAACAAATTCTAATTGCTTATTTAACGAAAAAGTCTCTAAAAGTTCCTTATTTAGTATTTTTTCCGTTCCAAAAAAGTAAATTGTTGATTTATATCTTTCTATGAAATCTAGGCTTGCATTAATTATTTTTTTGTTATGGGATTCTTTATCTCCCAATCCTATACCAATGTTTATAGGATTTTTTCCGTTTGCTATTAACTCATATTTAGATAATATTTTCATTATATAGGTTAAATTTTTTAAAAGAAATAATTTAAAATATAAGCTAAAATAATTACTAAAGCATTATATACGCCATGTGTAACGATAACAGCGACTAAATTTTCATTACGCCAATAATAAAGTAGACCAAGCATTAAAGATAATATAAAATAAGGAAAAAACGATAATAAAAAAGAAACTATCATTAATAGTGGATCGTCTATAGCTAATAAAACCACTCCTAAAACATGTATAAGTGTAAAAATTAACGCAGTTATTATAATCCCCCCTTTAGTTCCTAAACTTCGCATTAATCCTTTTTGCATAAATCCTCTGAAAAGAATTTCTTCGGAAGTTCCAATAATTAAAATCATTGTTATTGATAAAAAAATTAAACCAAATAAATCAGTAGAAAATATAATCAAATCTATATCAGAAGGTATACTATTTATTTCACTAATTATCTCAATCCCAAAAAATAATTCGATTACAATTTCACTCAAAAATGAAACAGAATACATTAAAAATATTCCAATTAAAGCAAATCCTAAACCAATTAAAATTTCTTTTAAAAAACTATCAGACTTCAAGCCTTTTGAAGTGAAACCTAACAATGTTAAACTATTTTTTAAAGTAGGGTTTTGAAGAAACTTCCTAGCATATAAAACGGGAACTAAAATAAATACTAACTCGAAAAAGAAACTTAATATTAGAAAATATGGATTTGAGATCATATCAAAAAGAGAATCCAAATTAAAAGAAAGAAGAGCAATTAACACCAAGAATCCCGCAGTGATAAAGTTAAGAAGGAAAAAAGCACCAAAAGGTACTCCAATTGATGCCCATGTTCCCCATAAACCATGATTTTTTGTATTATTGATCTCATCATCTACAATTTTCTTCTGTTCAAAAGAAATTACAAGATTATCAACTTTTGGTTGTAATTGTGTTTTAATATATGGGTTTTTTGAAATAATTGGTTTTATCCTTTTATTTTTCTTAAGGTATTCAAGATTATTGCCACATACTATACAATATTTTAGATTATCAATTTTGGGAATCTCATTTCCACAGATTGGACAATATAACCATTTATTATTCTCTATTTCTTTTAGATTCTCACTTCCAGAATAATCATGATTTTTATTGAAATCATTAATTTCCTTATTGTTCATTATCACTTAAGGGAAGTTATATAATTACAAAAACATTTAGATTTCAAACTGAATTGATATAAAATTATAGTCTAGATTAAAAATTTAAATCCCAGATCTAAGAAATTTGAAGGTTCTATTAATTTCAATTTCACTTTGATACAAACCAGAATTCATAATTGGATAAATATTATATCTAGAATACTCTTCATCTCTTTCAACTTCTAATTCAAGTTTAATAGAAGGCATCCAAAATGTCTTATTACTATGTTGATACTCCGCCATTACCATATAAAGAAAGTTTCCCGTTTTACGGGGAATTACTTTTGTTTTGATTTTAGTAATTTCATTAGCTTTTAATTTTTTAATACTTGTATATTGCAATTTTGACTGAAAAGAGTCCGACATAAAGAAATAAATTTTTATATCTTTAATATCTGTAAAATTAGGATTCTCAATTATAACATTAATAATTTCTGGATGATCTAATTTGAGCTTTTTATTTTCTATTTTAATATCCATAAAAAGGGGGTAGCTAATTACTTTTTCATCTAATCCAAAACTTAGATCAATAAGTTTTTTAAGATTTGGCTTAAGTTCTAAGCTAAATTGATTTCTTTGCTCTTCTAATGTAAGAGATTTTTTGCTACGTGAGTTTTCAAAATCCTGTACCATACGATTTATATATTTTAAGATATATCTATCATATTCTGTATGTTTAATTGACACACTTGAGATCAAATGTTTGTAATAATCTGAAACTAAGTTTCGAATTAAAGGTTTCTTAAAAATATCATCAATAAAATTCTGTAAAAGATGTTCTAATTCAATTAGATCCTTTTGTTCAATCTCAAATCTTTCTATTATTTTTTCATTTAAAAGATCATGTTGTAAAAAATCACTTAAATTGTTTAAAACTTCAAGAGCTTCTGAGTTATAAGTATCAAATGCATTTGAAATCATAGTTTCTAATAAAGTTTTGAATTTCTCTGTATTCATATTTTTATAATTAATGAATTCTTCACGATAAGATTCTAGATAATTAATGAGTCTTCCAGAATGTAATTTTAAAAGACTTCTTTGATATTTTTGATATCTTTCAGAAACACTTTTAATCCAGTTTTGAACATTATACAGTTTTTCGAGATTTTCTTCTGTATTAAATATAATACTTTCTTCTAAATTTTCTGTGGATAATAATGGACAATCTATCTTAACTTTTTCTAATACAACAGAAGTGTTACGTTCTAGCTTATATATCTTTTCGATTTGGGTATATAAATTAAATTTACGCCATTCTTCTGCATCAATTTTCATCAATCTATCAAGTAAATCTTCTAATTTATCAGAATAATATTTAGGATTTTCATTTAAAATACCTCTTAAAATTGTCGCGAATTCAGAAAGGATAACATAAATTTCTTTCTTCTTAAAAATATTATGAGAATCATTTTCAAAATTAGTTATATTACAATAATCCACGATATTCTGATAATTTTTCTCAGCTAAGTGATAGTATTTAGCACATTTATCAGTATCTAGAATATTTTTTGCTACATAAGTATAATATAATCCTATTAGTGATTTATTAATAATATAGGAAATATCTTTGAATTTGAGAAATTTATTTCTTGTTTTGCTATTATCTATATATCGTAATAAAAAATTTTCAAGAATTATCTCAAAGTTACCAGCAGAACGAATTAATTTGAATAAGTTCAGTAGATCAATATTAAGATTATCTAATTTAGTAATTATTAAGTGTCTATATTCATTAAAATTAGAATTTAATTTAAAAAAATACTCAGTAATTAAATATTTTCTTCGCTCAAACTCATCATTACTAAGATTTTTTTCAATTTTAAGAGATGTAAGTTGTAACACTTCGCCCAAATAATATTTGAAAGAATATATTGATTCCATATATAATGTTTTTGCTTCACAATAAGGACACAGAGCTATGGAGCCCTTTACAGCAGGTAATCCACTCCCACATTTCTTACATGGTAAATACTGCATTAATACTAGTGTCCCCGTTAAAGTGATTTAAAATTCTCTATTCAATATAACAAATTAATAGTTAATTATTAAAAGTTTATCCTTGAAGCGTCAATAATCATGATATCTTGTTATGTTTTTGAACTATGACATTAAGGAAAGTTATGTTACTTGGTTAAAATTTAGTGATTATTCTATTAGTACTATTTAATGGCTAAAATAACAAAATAAACAATTCTTTCTTAATTCTATTGGATTAACAAAACCAAAACGCTCGAATTGGATTGTTTTATTCATTGGAATTTCTAAAAGGCTTATTTCACCATTACCAGTTGATATTGACCCATCTGGTTTTAAAATAGATACACTTATATTTTCATCATGAGGTACCCATTGAATAATTGAAAATTCTCGATCTAATTCTTTACTATGATAAGAAGCAAAAATGATTTTATTCTTTAAATCAATAGAGTCTATCTTTATATTTATTAAATCTTTTAGTCTAATAATTTGATTCTTCTTTTTATTATTGCCATCAGAGAAAGATATTAAGACTTTCAACTTACTATTTTTCGAAGTGCATTTAATTTCCCTCTTTCCTTTTTCTGGTTGTGAAGGGTGCAATAAAGGCTGTGCTACATATTCTTTTTCTGGAATCTTATCAATTATAATAACGATTGGATCTTCAACAAAAAAATATCGATTAGAAATTTTATCTATAATATCTTGATTTTTAGAATACAACCAGTTTACCGAAAAATTTATTCCAGATTGAGACATACCCAGTTCTAGTAAAGATTCCCTCAATGCTTGTGCAGAAATCCCACGTTTTTTGAGTGATTGTAAACTCCAAGTTCTAGGATCATCCCATCCGTTATATTCCCCACTTTGAATTTTATTTCTAGATTCAGTTTTACTTAATTTCATATCAGGGAACTTCAATCTCCCATAATAGAGTAGTTCTGCTTTTTTCCATCCAAAATGTTCCCAAATGAAATCTTCTATAATTCCTTCTTTAACTAAATCTATGCCTCGCAAGATGTGAGTCGCTCCAATTAAATAATCATCTATAGCCCATGAAAACTCTAACATCGGCCAAACATAATATTTAGTTCCCACTCTAGGGTGCTCTGCTTCAGAAATTCTCATTATAATTTGATCCCTTAATGCAGGATCTTTTTGATCCATACCTGTTTTTAATCTTACAACTGCTTCTCCTTCAAGATATTTCTTATGAAGCATAGCTTTCCATTCATTTATGTTTTTACTAACCGAATGTTCTCTATGTGGACATTTGAGTTTTAATTTCTTATATTTCTCTCTAAATTCATTAGCATCACAGAAACAAACATAAGCCATATTATCCTTGATTAGTTTCTCACAATAATCATAAAAGATTTCTAATCTGTCGCTCTTATAATAAACTTTTGAAAATTTTACATTTAACCAAGATAAGCCCTCCTTTATTAAATCATAGGCTTCTGGTAAAACATATTTTGCCTTTAGACTATCCCGTAGAGATTTAGGACTCCCGATAGTGTCATCATAGAATAAAATAAGTTCACCATTGTATTTTTTAACATATTCATCGTTCAAAACAATCATTCTTGCATTTCCTATATGTAATGCCCCACTAGGATAAGGTGCTAAACGCATTATTACTTTTTTGAATCTTTTTAAGTGGGGTAACTCTGGTAACTCTTTTAATTCTTCAATTTTTTTCTCTTTATCAAATGATTGAGGATCCAATTTTAATAATTCTTTCTTTTGCTGTTCAATGGTTAATTTTTCAATTTCTTTAATTAATTGATCCAATCTTATGAGAATTTTTTTCATTTGGGATCTTAAATCTGGTCTTGATGCTATAAGTTTACCTAACACTGCTTTCTTATTTGGTTTACCATTAAACTTCACTGCGTTCTTAAGACCATATAGCCAAATTAATTTGGTGATTTCTTCCTCAGACATATTATATTTTCAATTTTCAGAAGATCTTCTTTTTCTATTAAATATTAATAATAGTGAATTTAACTTAATTCTATTTTTTTATATCTTCCTGATTAACTGTTTTATTCAAAAAAAATAAAGGTTATTGTAAATTGCAAAGATGTTGAATGATTTCGTTAGCTTCATTCATGATTCTTGTTATTAATTCTTTAACTGTAGGTATATCTTGAATAAGTCCAACTCCTTGACCAGTAGCCATGATTCCTGCTGTTAAATCACCTTGCTCGTACATAAGTTTAGATTTTGTCCCCGCAGCAGCGTTAAAAATCTCCATCTGATCGCTTTTTGAAGTTTCTAACTCGAGAACTCTTTGAGCTGCCTCATTATTCCAAACTCTATGAGTTGCATTAATTGATCTCATAATAATGGTTGTATCATAGATTGTACTTTTTACGAGAGCTTTCTTTATATTTTCATGAATAGGGCATTCTTTTGTTGCTAAAAGACGAGTACCAATTAATCCTGCTTTTGCTCCTAATGATAAAACAGAGATTAATCCTCTGCCATCTGATATACCTCCTCCCGCTACTACCGGTATTTTTAAAGCATCTACAGTAGCAGGCGTTAATACAAGTGTTCCAACATCAAATTTACCCGTAGCACCACCATTTTCCCAACCTACGACTTCTACAATATCTGCACCTAAAGAAGCTGCTTTTTTCGCATACCTTACACCCGCACACTTATGAATCCATGTGATATCATTTTCTTTAAATAAAGGCACATATTTTTCGGGAGCTTGATGTCCTGATGTTTCAATAATCTTAACACCCTCATCAATCATGACCTTAACCAAATCAATTTGTTTTATTGGTTTAAGCATTGGAAATAAGTTGACATTAACAGCAAATGGTTTGTTTGTTAAACTTTTTAGTTCATTAAGTGCGTCACGTAAAGGTTCAGGTTTACGGAACATTACGGATGCTAAAATCCCCAGTGCTCCTGCATTTGAACAAGCAGCGACAAAACCAGGATAACTAATATTCATCATATTTCCACAAAATATCGGGTACTGAATACCTAACATTTCATTTATTTCTGTCTTGAACATAATATTACAACTTTATAGTATATTAAATGAAAAAATTAAATTCTCTTAATAAAATTCTTGATTCTTTTAATTTTTTTTAAATAAGATTATTATATCTTTAACACTAATTTCTGATAAATCCTTGATGATTAGTTGAGCACCATCAAGTTCTTCTTTTTTATGGGTTGTAGTGAGAGCTATACATAACATTCCTGCTGCTCTAGCAGCATCTATACCTACAGGAGCATCTTCAATAACAATACAATTTTTGGGTTTAAGATTTAAAGATTTTGCTGCTGCTAAAAAGACATCTGGTTCTGGTTTTCCCCTCTTAACGTCCTCAGCAGTGATTATTGTATTGAAAAATTGTTTGATATTTAATTTAGCTAATAGAAAGCTTACATTATCAAATGGTCCACTTGAACCTAAAGCTATTTTAAAATCATATACTTGTAATTCTTTTAGAATATTTAACACACCTGGTAAAAGTTTTAATTTATTTTTGACCAATTCTCGATAATATGACTCTTTAAGATCAGCCCACTTCTTAATAAGTGAATCTTTAACATCTGAACCCACAATTTTACGAGTTATTGTTGGTGATTGCTGACCGAAGGTTTGTTCAAACATTCTTCTTGTGAAAATTACACCAATTTCTTCAGCCAATTTAACCCAACTCTCAAAGTGAATTGGTCCTGTATCTGCTAAAACCCCATCCATGTCGAAAATAACACAATAATCAGAATATAACTCGTTAAACATAAGATCATCAAAGTTTCATAAAAATCTTCAATTTAAATTTTATTTTATTTTACCTTTTTAATTACTATTTGCTTGAGATCAATTTTTTCTGATATCATATATTGATCTAATCGATCTCGTGCTTTCTCACGTTTTTTTTGATGATTTTGAAGAAAATTATTTATTTTTTCCTTTAAAAGTGCTTTACAATCTCCACACATCCGCTCTCCATTTAGACATTCATTTCGTAATTTTGATAAATCATTATTTTTCTCCATGAATATAAGAAACAAGTATTTATAAACAGAACACACATCAGGATTTCCACCTAACTCTTTTTGTTCTTTTGCTGAACCCCTGCCTCCAGTAAAAGCATTTCCTACTTTTTTATTAACATCTTCTTCTGAATCTGTCGCAAATATAGCATCATTGCTAATAGATGTTGACATTTTGCTTTGTTCTTTTAATCCAGGTAAAAAAATACACTGAATTGAAGCAGGTTTATAATATCCTAACTTTGGGAGAATATCGCGAGCGAGTCTAAAATGAGGATCCTGATCTACAGCATGAGGAATTAAACATGGAATATTCCTCTCTTCAATAAGGCTTTTTATAATTGCAGGAACTGCTTGAATACTAGTAAAGAAAATCTGTCCTAAATTTGAGCTTTCATTTAAACCGAAAGTGGCTTTTATCATGGAAAATGTAATCTTTTTGGCGATCTGAGCTGCTTGTTTGTATAAAGTATTTCCTAAATCAATATCAGAAAAAATAAAAGTCTTTTTAGGATTAAACCCGATAGCAATCACATCAAGAGCGTTTTCGTAAGATAATTGATGAGTTTTTTCTAAGGAGAGCTTTTCCTTGAAATAAAACTTTTCATCATCGGTCATCTGAAACCATAGTTCTACATTAAACTTGTCTTGAAGCCATTTAGTAAATATCCAAGGCATAATATGTCCTAAGTGAATTTTTCCCGATGGCCCTCTACCAGTATAAAGAAAAAATTCTCGATTTTTTTGAAACTCATCCAAAATCCAATCTAAATCTCTATGAGCAAAAAAAATACGTCTCTTTAAAAAAAGATGATTCTCTCCTGTGATTTTTTCTAAGCGTTCCAAAATGTTGTTATCTATTAATTTAATTCCAAATTGTTTTACTAATTTTGAATAATCAACTTCGCCACTTACTTCCCATGGAGTAACTGTAAAATCCGGCATAAATTTGAATTATTTGGAATTTGAATTAATTTTACAAGAATTAATATTTTTAATTCTAATTATAATTTTATTATTGCTGTTATGAAGAAAAGATAATTATTATAGATAATAATTAATTTTAAAAAATCAAGCTGATAAAAGAATCAAAATATGTTCTAACAGCCCAGTGGTCTAGTTGGATAGGGCGCTGGCTTGCGGAGCCAGATGTCGGGGGTTCAAACTTTCTTAAACTTCTTATAAAAGGAAGAAATCCCCCCTGGGCTATTGAATATGAAGTGATTTTTTTTCTTTTTCTAATCAGAATTAGTCTATGAAGTTTAAAATTTCTAAAATATTACTGATTTTATGTAGATTTGGAGTATTGATTTCTTTTTCAAATGGAAATTTATATTTCCTTTCAAGAAGTATTGATTTGATATTAGCTCTCTGAGCTCCAATAATATCAGCATATTCATCTCCACAAATAATAACCGATTCATTCTGTTCTTCCAAACCCATTTTTTGAAGAACGAAAAGAAAGATATTTGGATCAGGTTTTCTTTTTCCATATTTAGCAGAAGTCATAATAAAATCAAAAAATTTATCTAAATCATGCTTTTGTAGCATATTTTTAATTGTCTTGTGATTTGGATGATTTGAAATTAGAGCTATTTTAATATTTTTAATTTTTAGTTTTTCAAGAGTTTCTCTGGTGTTTTTAAATGGTTCCCATTGTTCTTCTTCGCAAGAATGATAGACTTCAGCTAATTTGTCATAAGTAGCACCGTTAATGTGATCAATATTATTTATAATGTTCTCTTCTTTTAGGGATTCTAAAACATTTTGGAAGATTAAAGAAGTTGGGAATTCGGTTTTAGTTTTTATACTTTTCCTAAAAAAATATTCTCTTTTCTTTGCAAATCTTTTAATAAAGGATTCATTTGAGATTTGTTCGTTCCAGACTTCCATATTCTTCAAAAAATCTATGGATTTTAAAAGTCCTTTTTTAAAGCACTCATAATATTTTTCTACTGAAGGATTATCAAAATAAAATAGTGTAAACCCAAAATCAAATATAATTCCTTTAATCTTCATAGTGTTAATAATTTAAAAGAGCGCTTATAAATTTTAATTTATCTGAAAGAGACTATAAGTTTAGAAATTAATATCTGTTAAATACTTAATAATAAAGAAATTAATAAGAAATAACTTAAATTATAGTGATTCTTTTCATGTCGATTGATAAATGGCTTTCTGAAAAAGATTCAGATGAACAAAAAGCTCGGAGAGAAGAAGCATTCAAACAGCTTTCGAATCAAGAGATCCAAGAGTTAAAAAAAAAGAAGGTAAGAGACATTGTAAAAAAAGAGGAACAAAAAATCAATCAAAGTTCAGAAAGAGACAAATTTTTGTTAAAAATTATCGAATTCAGAAATTGGTTAAACCAGAGAAATTATTTAAAAGGTGATCTTGAAAGGATTGAAACTTGGATAAAAAATTTAAATTCAATGATAAAATTAATCTCAGGTGAGGATCAAAAATTGGATATTGATAATGATAAAAAGAGAACTATCACTAAATATAAGGAAATTCCTCCCAAATTTCTTGATGAGAAAACTAGAATTGCTTTAAACAAATTAATTCATGGTACCCAAAGAACAAATTCGGATAATTATTACATAAGAAAAATAAAGTCTGTTCTGAAAGAAAAACTAAAAGAAGCTGAATATTATCAAACAATAAATAAACTTTTCAAAATATTATAGAATCTCGAGATAAAGACAAAATACTTTTTATTCTATAATTTTTTATAAATTTTATATTAAACGTTAGAGATCTTAGAGAAAGCAAAATGATCCTTATCGCGCCACTTGCTGGTGTTGGTAAACGACTTCAGCCTTTTACCTATTCAAAACCAAAAGCATTTTTGAAAATTGCAGGGAAAAGGTTAATTGATCACATTCTATTTAAGTTAAAAAATTCTTTTCCAAAAGGAACAGATATTTGTTTCATAGTAGGCTATAAAAAAAGACAAATAACTGAATATTTAAAAGAAAATCATTCAAATTATTTTAATCTACATTTTATTGAACAAGAACCGTTAGGGTATGAAGCAGATACTCCTTTCTTTAGTGGACTTGGAGATGCAATCCTTCTTGCTAAAGAACTAGCATTAAATGATGATTGCTTCATTTTTTTGAGCGATAGACTTCCTATAGAAGATTATTCACAAATTTTATTGAATTTTCATCAAGATATTTGCGACGGAGTTATTAATGTTAAAATTGTAGATAACCCTCAATTTTATGGTGTTATTGAATTAGATCAGGAAGGTATTGTTAGAAGTATTGTTGAAAAACCTGAGAACCCTAAATCAAATTATGCTGTATCTGGAGCTTATTTGTTTGGAATGAGTATGTCATCACGCTTATTTGATCTATTAGAGGAACAAAGTAAAATTCCATTAGAAAATGGTAAAGAACACACAATCACACCTGTTCTTCAGCAATTAATTGATGAGGGTTTTAAATTAAAAATTAATGAAATGGAGAAAGATATAATGGATTTTGGAAGACCCGAAAGTTTAGTCGCTGGAAACCGATTATTATTAGCTGAGGCAAAAATTCAGGATCCAACGTATGAAAAATTACATCAATCTGGTAACATAATTAATTCAAAAATAGTACCTCCTGTTTTTGTTGGACAAAATACCAAAATAATTGATTCCGTTATAGGACCAAATGTATCTATTGGAGATGATGTAATTTTAGAAAAGTGCATTATATCTGAATCAGTTATTGGTGATGGTGCTAATTTAAAAAAGATAATTTCTTCAGAAAGTATAATAGGAGACTATACAATTTTAGAGGACTTAATTAAAAAGAGTATAACTATTGGAGATTCTTCATATATAACCACTTCTAACATGAAAGCATTTTGAATCTTAAAAAAAAAAAAATAAAAATAATTGTTTAGAAGTGATCATTCAAATTTAGGTATTTTATCTTGCCAAGGCGCAATTTCTTCAAAAGCATATGAAGTTTGGAAGATTAATAACTCTTCGAATCTATTTGCTATAATTTGCATTCCAATAGGTAATCCCTCATTGGACCATCCACAGGGAACAGAAGCAGCAGGATGTCCAGTCAAATTAAAAGGAAATGTAAACGCTGTGAACCCTGTCGGTGGAACACCAATTCCATTAATTATTAATGGACCGTCAGTTCCCTTATCAAATGCTGGTACTGCCATTGTTGGTGTAATTAATAAGTCATAATTTTTGAAATATCTACAAATTTCTTCATAAAGTTGTTTTTTTATATCCAAAGCTTTAAAATAATCTAAAACGCCATAATTAGAGCCAGCTTCAATGAATTTTACTAGTGTAGGTGTCATATTATCTTTCCATTTTTTATAGTATCTTTTAAGATCATAAGCAAACCAAGAAGTAAAGATAATATTAAAAGCATATTCAGGTTTTTTCAATTTTATTTTTACTTCCTCAACAGTATAACCAAATTCTTCAAATTTATAAACCGAAGCAAGTACTTTTTCTTCTATGATAGGCTCTATAGCTTTAGCAAAACCTAAATTAAGGGAATATCCAATTTTTAATTTCTGTGGTCTATCCTCAATATTTTGAAAATAACTGATATTTTGATCTGGTAATGTATGTTTATCAGCATGATGGGATCCCTTTATTACATCTAACATTAAAGCAGCATCTTTTACATATCTTGTTATTGGACCATACTGATCTAGTCCAATCTCACTTAATAACCCAGTTGTTGGATATATTGGTACTCTTCCAATATTGGATTTAATTCCAAAAACACCACAGAATGAACTAGGATTTCTTATTGATCCTCCTGCATCAGCTCCTAGAGCTAATGGCCCAAGTCCACTGGCTACTGCAGCTGCTGCGCCACCACTAGATCCTCCTGTAGTCTTTTCTTTATTCCAAGGATTTACAGATTCTCCAAAAATTAAATTTCTTGTAAAACCATGATGTCCAAATTCTGGCATATTAGTTTTTCCTAAAATGACACATCCAGCATTCTTCAACCTACTTACACAGATATCATCTTCCTCAGGAATATAATTCTCATAAATCTTTGATCCAAAAGTTGTTCTTATTCCTTTAATTGGCATTTCATCTTTGATTGAAGTAGGTACACCATGCAAAACTCCTATTTTTTCACCTTTTTTAACAGCTTCATCTGCCTTTTTAGCTGTTTCTCTTGCCCAATCAAATGTAGTTATACAATAGGCATTTATTATAGGATTTATTTTTTCAATTCTTTCTATGATTTTTTCAGTAATTTCTTGAGATGTGAGTTCCTGATTTTCTATTTTTTCTTTCATCTCATAAGCAGACATAAAACAGATATCTTCATTACTCATTACTCTCACTGTATTAAATTATTATAATTAGTTATATGGGTTGTTAATTAATATAAAAATTTCTTTTTAAAATTTAAAATCAGATTGCCATTTTTTATAACCCATTTTCCAGAGCATTAATCTAGGTTTATTAACTTTATTATCTAATTCAATACCAGGTTTAGGATTATGCATCATTTTACGATATCGAGAATAATATTCATTAGCGTCTGGATTACCTTTAATTAAATTTAGGATTGCTTTCTCAGTAAAATATAAAATCAAATCTGGTTTTAAATCAGGTTTAATTTTTGTGATTTTAAGCGTTTCATCTTTCTTTTTATATAGAAAGTAATGTAGTTTGAAATTTTTTTCTTGAATTGAATTTTCTGTTATAAAATATTCCCAACAAGCATCTATATTTAGATGTCTCATTAAATCCGCATTATTTAGAAAATAAGATTTCAATATCTCATATAACTCTTCAGAACCCATAATATAATAGCTATTTTATTTTATCTAAATTTAATTGTGTTCCATCATAAATGTATTTTCCATAAACTAATTCCTGTGGATAATATTTACAGCCTGCTGGATAGGCAGAATCTTTAATTCCACCTAGTGAAACCGTAATATCAACAAGCATAGGTCTAGCATTTATATAAATATTTGCAGCTTCGAGTTGATTCTTAAAAGTCTCAATATTATTTACTTTAGAGGTATAAACCACTGCTCGCATGCCATAATTACTAGAATTTGCAAGTTTTATTGCTTCTTTCATATCTTTAGCTTTAGTAATAGATCTAACTGGTCCAAATGCTTCTTCTCGCCATAAAAAAGGTGCTTTTGTTAGATCTTCACATAATTCTGGTTTTATCTCAACCAAAGTTGGTTTATAAAATAATCCATAATCTTCACCTGTATCCACTTTCTCATCCCCAGTGTAAATTTTTACTCCAAATTTTTTAGCATCTGCTACCATTACCTCCATCATCATTAAAATTTTCCTACTTCCTAATGGCCCAATATCAACCGTAGGATCAGTGGGATCTCCATATTTCAATTTTTCAATTTCTTTAATTAAATACTCAACATATTCATCATATATATCTTTATGGACAATTATACGCTTCATGGAAAAACATTGTTGTCCAGAATTAGTGTAACTTGCCATAGCATTCCATTGAGCCACTTGTTCTAAATTTATGTCATCCATGACTATTCCCGCATCATTCCCGGCACATTCAAAAAAGAAATGTTTAAATGGTTGAGTATACATTGGAACACCCATGGATCTATCAACTGTTTTTTTTAAAAATTTAGCATAACGTACAAGGATATCTTTAGCAGTATGCGATGCTGTGATTGTCATTATAGTTTTTACAAATGTAGATTTAAGAAACTCGTCAACAGCCCATTCACCTGGAGCGATTACTATATCTAATGCCTCAACAGCAGGTAACTCTATTTCTTTCATCATAGAATAGGCATCTAACATAGTCAAAGGACATGCTGTAGATGGTTTAACGATAGCTCCGTTACCCACTAAATAATTTGCCCCAAATTGATAAAGTGGTAAACTTATTGGTGTATTTCGTGGAGAAATACATGCTGCTAATCCATGAGGAAAATATCTTATTCTAGCTAATTGTTCACCTTCTATACTGGTTAATGGTTTTTCTTCAACAAATTGATAATACCAATCGCAAAATTTAAAACCATTAGTTACAATATTAAGTTCCCATTCCGAATACTTAATAGGGAGTCCCCCCTCCGCTACAATAAGATCTTTTAATTGATTTTTTTTGAATCGTAATTTACTTGCAAATTTAGATAGAAGTTGAGCACGTTCAAAAAAATTCATTTCATTTAATAAGTGTTGGTTTTTATACACTTTATTTATTTTTTCTCTAACAGACTCTGGTGTGTCGGCAGGAACAGTTCCTATGACTTCACCAGTATATTTATTTTTTATTTCCAAAACCTGAACTTTAACCATTTTAACTATTACCATTTAGTAATTCATTATTATTTTAAAAATAGTTTTAAAAATAAATTAGATGCTATATATATCATCATCATTTTCTAAGATACCTGCTGTTTTAGCAAATTTACCATAACCCATTTTAATTAGAGTATGAGTTCTTTTATGGAGTATGAAATCTATCCATCCTTTTTCCTCATCTGGATTATTATAAAAATAGCCAAGAAGTTGAGCATATTCTTTTTTATTGTTTGTTTGAATTAATTTCTCAATTGCATTAATAGAAAGCGCTAATTCCAAATCTGAATCTATAGCTCTTCCAGGTTTTATTTCAATACCATTTCCATTTCGATATACATGAAAGATATCCAATGGAGACAGATTATCATAAGCTTCAATAGAATCATATAGTGCAAAATCAAAATCTGAACCATCTACTAAATCTGAAAAAATATCTGGATATTTTGATAAAAATTTTGTATATTTTCTTGCTATTTCTGTTTTATAAGAATTTTTGTTTATTATTTGACTTGTCATCTTATCTTCTAGCATTTTTTCTCATTATCCTCTTATAGATTTCTCTTTTCAATATAGTCTTTATACCAATCAACTGTTTTTTCTAAACCTTCCCTAAATGGAGTTATTTCATATCCAAGATCCTTAATAATTTTTTCTGATGAATAAGCCCAATCATATGTAGACATTCTCATCAATGCACGTGTTATATAAGGGATTCTATTACGCGATAATTTTGCTCTTAATTCGCAGGCCCATCCATATAACATCGCAAGCCATAACGGAAATTGTCTTGGTTTTTTTACTTCGGCAATTTCAGCAATAAGATCGAGATAATCGATTGTTGAGACGGATTCACCACCTAAGAAATATTCTTCGCCTATTAAATCATCTTTCCCAATTATATTTGCCATAGGCTCAATAATATCATAGATATAAGCCATACTGAATTTAGAAACTGATGTTTTAGGAATACCGAGTAACTTACCCAAAATAATATCAATAGTCAGTTTCCCATAAAAATTAAGATCACCTGGACCGTAAACGAAACCGGGATAAAAAATAATAGATTTTAGCCCTTTATCTTTGTATTCCTGAATTAATTTAGTGCCTTCACATTTAGATCTTTCATAATCTATAAAAAAGTCTTTATCTCTCTTGTAAGTTTCAAAATCGGGTTGATTTTCTCCACAATTATAAGGGCCAATTGCAAAGAAAGAACTAATATACATTAAAAGAGCATTTTTTTCCAATGCTAATTTTGCGACGTTTTCAGTTCCTTTAATATTTATGTCTTCATAAATAGCTTTGTTTTTAGCCCAAATTTGAGTATTCGCTGCAAGATGATATATTATATCGATGTTGTTAGCAGCCTGTTTTAAACTATCAAAATCTCGAACATCTCCAATTACATATTCGATGTTATTTAGACTATTAAAAACTTCTGTATTGCTGTTCTCTCTAACTAATAATCTCAAGTTATGTCCTAAACTGTGTAACTTTTTTACTAAAGGAACACCAATAAAACCCGTACCACCAGTTATCAGTATATTTACCATGACAATGATATTAGTGCAATAAAAAGGAAATTTAAAATATTAAAAGGTTGCATTGTATTAAAGTTAGATCTTAAGAGTATTTTGACTTTACACCTAATAATATTAGGAAAACTCGGAATAATCGCATAAATATTAATTACCAATTTCAGAAGAAATTAATAAAGAAATTCAATTAAATATCTTAGATCTTAAATTACTTAACTTAAATTAATGATGATGATTATCATTGAGAAAAAAACAAACAAATTTTAATATATTTCAATCACAATTAAAACTTCCTTATTTAAACACAAACTATACATTATTACCAGAAATTTTTGAATTACTTGAATTAAATTTTGATTTAAAAAGAAGTTCCAGACAAAAATTTATTGATTTAGGTTCAGGAGATGGAAATATTTGTATCTTTATAACTCTAAATTATGATATTAGATCCTATGGAATTGAAATCGATCAAAACTTAATAATTGAAGCTGAATGTAAAATAAACTTATTTAGAAAAGAAAATGATTATGCAAAAAGCCAATTAAAAAAAGTTAAGTTTATTCATGGTGATTTTTATGATTTAAAATTAAAGAAATATGATTTTATTTACATCTACTCATTACCTTCTATGCAAAAATTTCTCAAGCATGTGTTTAATACAGTCAAAAAAAAAGCGATTATAATATCTCATAAACACCCACTTAAAGATTTCACATCTATCTTGAAAGAAGAATATACTTTACCTCATAAATACACCGAACAAGAACTTTACACATATTATTACAAAAAATTTGAATATTCTTAAGTGAATTAATCTACATATATTATATTCTTTAATTAGTACAAAAAATATAATTATAAATAAAATCAAAATAAATTTATATATAAATTTTGAAAAAGTGTTATTATAAAGGTGTAAATACAAATGCCAATTGGTTTTGAAGGATTGTTGGACGGTATTACAGCATCCCTTATTGTTTTTTCCTCAGCAATTTTTGGATTGATTTCTTTTTACAAATCAATAAAATTGAAAGCAAAGTTACTTTCTATTGCAGGTTTAGTAATGATTTTTGTAGGGTTTTTATGGCTCGGACCAACCGTTGATTTTTTCTTAAAATTAATAACTGATACAAATATTACCCCTCGTGTAATCTATGTGTTTATAAGCTATACATGGACAGCGCTAGCTCTCTTTTTTGCCATGTATCTTGGTGGAGAGCTTTTATTACCAAAATATAAATGGTGGCTTGTTGGTGTTTTTATAGTTTTGGGAGCTGTTTTTGAATTTTTCCTATGGACTCAACCAAATGAGTCATTTACGCATATTGATATTAGGTATATTGGGGGAATAATAGATGCAGATTTTAATAGAGCACACCCAACTTTTATTTTGGTGGCTATTTTTCTTGTATCTGCTCTTGTATTCCTCGGAATCGGGTTTTTTCTTAAAGCAAAACAAGCGACTGGTGCTCTTAGAAAAAAATTCATATATTTAGGTATTGGATTCACGATCTTTGTAATTTGCGGAGCTCTTGATTCAATTCTTACTTTACCCTTAGCTATAGGTGTTGTAAGGGTCGTAATGGCTACTTTTGCTTTATGGATGTATCTCGGTTTGAAAACTTAATAGAACTCTAAAATTTATTTCTTTTTTTTTCCTTTTTTCAAGATTTCTAAACTAGTTTATGCTGATAAAGAATTTTTATAAATATTGAAAACAAAATATTATTAAGTTTAAAAACACATCATTCTAAAAATTCTAAATAAATCGGTAGAAATTATGTCTAAAGAACAAATTGAGGTAGAGGAAGAATATTCTTTAAAAAAAGCTGTGTTTTACAGCTTTGCTGGCTTTACGGATGTTATTTTTTTGCAATTTTTTACTTTCTTAGTGTTTACATTCTATTTTTCTATAATAGAATTACCCGCGGGATTGATATCTGTTGGCTTCATAATCTGGGCAATATGGAATGCTTTTAATGATCCCATGCTTGGAGCTATTTCTGATAGATCACATTTTAGAATGGGTCGAAGAAAACCTTTTATTATAATAGGGATAATTCCTCTGCTAGTTATAAATATTCTACTATTTACTGCACCTAGAGGATCTGATGTTTTAGCATTTGTATACTTCTTAATTATAATTATAATATGGGAGCTTTTTTATACAATGTATTCATTAAACCAAACAAGTTTATTTCCAGAGATGTTTCGTGATTTAGATCAAAGAACTAAAGCTAATAATTCAATTCAATTTTTTCAAGTGATATCGCTACTAATTGCTTTTTTATTACCGGGATTCCTTATTGAAAGCTTCACTAGTGAAGCTGTACC
>JBHLNK010000166.1:0-3121 GCA_048941625.1 Promethearchaeota archaeon
AATTCCTACAAAATATTTCAAATTTATCTCTTCGATATTAAAATCTTTAATAATCAAACTGGTAAACTCCAAGTTAAGAATTCTGGCATAAGATTAAATTGGATTCTAATATAAATTGAAAAAGCTAAGAAAAATAATAAATACAAAGTAAAAATCCAATCTTTTAGGTTATATTTAATAGTATAATAATAAGACCGCTCTTTACTATTTCCAAATCCTCTTGATTCAAGTGCTTCAGCAACATTAAAAGCTCTCCTGATTGAGCAAATTATTAACGGAATTAAGAGTGGAAAAAGGTTTTTAATCTGGTTTATGAGTCCTTTTTGTTGCATTTCATACCCTCTACTTTGTTGAGCATCTAATATATTTTGAGCTTCAAATGCAATGGTTGGGACAAACCTAAATGCTAATGAGAAAGAAAAAGCAAATTCATATGGAATTTTCATAGAAATAAGCGAAAGTGCTAAATCATTTGGATCAACCGTTAAAAAAAAAATTGAATAAGCAGATACCATAATTAAAATTCTAAATATCATTGCTATAGCAAAAGATAAGGAATCAAAAAATGTGTTTAAAATAATAATGAAAATAAATAAAAAAGATAAGCCTTGCATGCTTTTAATCCATTGTTTAAACAATTTTCCTAAAAGAATTATAGGAATTAGGCTTAAAAAAATGAAGAATAAAGGGATAATTTTGTTAAAAAGTAGAGCACTGATTGTATATATAATTGATAATACTAATTTTGCTCTTGGATCTATCCTATGAAGAATAGATTTTTTTTTCATGAATTTAAAGGCATTAAGAAATTCTAAAGACATTTTATTTTATTCCTCCTAAATATTTAAAGATTTATTCTGTATTAAATTTCTTAAGTAATTAATCATCTCATTTTTAGATATTATATTTTCTACTTCATGGAATCCATTTTTTTGTAGTGCTAAATTGAATTGACGAATTTGCGGTAAAATTAATGATGTTTTCTTTATTAAAAAATCATTATTTAATACTTTTTTAGTTGGTCCATCACTGATAAGATGTCCATCTGCCATCAGTATCGTTCGTGGTAAGTATTCATAAGCAAATTCCACATTATGAGTTATTATAATTATTGTCTTTCCATTCTTTCTTTCCTTCTTAATAAGATTAATAAAAAATTCAATTTCTTTAGCATCTTGACCTAATGTTGGCTCATCAAACACAACAATATCAGGATCTCTGCATATGATAGAAGCTATTGCTAGCTTTTTTGATTCTCCTCCAGATAAATTTAGTGGGGAGCGATTTCTGTATTTCTCAAGATTATATTCTTGTAATATTTGATCTACTTTTAATTGAATTTCTTCTTTATGAAGATTTAGACTTTTTAGTGAGAATTTGATTTCTTCTTCAACTGAATTTGCAAATAATTGATGTAAAGGATTCTGAAAAATTATACCAACTTTTTTAGATAATGTTGCAATGCTTTTAGAACTAATACTTTCATTTTCCATATATATTGTACCATAAGTTGGTCTTATTAACCCATTTAAGGTTCGGATAAGAGTGGTCTTACCCGCTCCATTTTTACCCATTATTCCTAGTAATTCCCCTTTAAAAATATTCAAATTTATATCTTTTAAGGCCTCTGTTCCATTAGGATATGAATATCCTATTTCTTTAAATATAATAATAGGGATTTCTTTTACCATCTGCATCATTTTCTTTCTTATTTTTCACATTCTTAAAGATTTTATTGCCTCTGTTATGGAAATAGGGATATTTCTATTAAATAAATTTTCTTCTTTAAGTGCCTTAAAGATGGAGTAAATAACAGGTTTATTCAAGTTTAAATTTTGAAATTTTGTACCATTAATGACTTTCTCGCATGATCCATATTCAATTACCTGACCATCCTTCATTAAAATCAATTGATCAGTAAATGGTAAAATTAAATCAAGACGATGTTCACTTATCAGAACTGTTATATTTTTTTCCTCTTTTATCTCTTGCAGCAAATTAATTATTTTTTTTGCCATATATGGGTCCAATAAAGCAGTAGGTTCATCTAATATCAAGATTTTTGGTTCTAAAACTAAAATAGACGCAATTGCAACCCGTTGTTGTTCTCCACCACTCAGTTCAAAAGGTGCTTTATCTAAAATATGTTCAATTTCTGTTAAAGATGCACTTTCTTTAATTCGACTTGAAATTTCTTTTGGAAGAACACCTAAATTTTCTAAACCAAAAGCAATTTCATGTTCCACATTCATGGATATCAGCTGATTTTCTGGGTTCTGAAATACTATTCCAACATCAGTACTTAGATCTGCTATTGAAGATTTAGTGGTATCATTTCCATTGATAAAAACTTTACCTTTATAAAAACCCGCATAAAACTGTGGTATTAAACCATTCATGCATCTAATTAGACTTGTTTTCCCCGAACCCGTTTCTCCACACATTAAAATAAATTTGTTATCGCTATCTTCAATATCTAAATTTATATTATTCAACGCATATTCTTGGTTTCCTTTATATCGATAATAGAAATTATCAAATTTGACAAAATTCATGGTAGGGTTTAATTAACTGACAGTTTTGTTCCTCTTTAGTTCTTAATTATTTAAAACTTGGATTATAAATATTTTTTGATATTTTCAATGAGTTCAGTGATATTATAGTCAGATTCATTATCAATAGTTAAAGAAGCGGCTCCATCGTGACCACCACCACTACCTTCATACCTTTTGGAGATTTGCTTTAAAATTTTGGCTAAGTTTAATCCTGTTTCTTCACAAACCTTTTTTCTAGCACGAGTATTAATTCTAGAGTTATTGTCTTCTTTTGATATAACAATTGAAACATCAAATCCTATTTTTATTAACAATGAAGCTATAGCGGCTCCAAAACTACTAACATTTGTTATACCAATTAAATATTTCCCTTCTCGAATTAATTCAAGCCTTTGTAAACCTTTTATTTTGGCTATCTTTTCTGATATATCAATATCATTTTTAAGAAGAGTGATTATATCTTGAAACTTTATATCTTCATTTAATAATTTACCTACATTTTGAATTGTGTTGTTGTTACCATGTTTAAAGAAACCTGAATCCGTTAATATAGCTGCTATAAAGAG
>JBHLNK010000167.1:0-3070 GCA_048941625.1 Promethearchaeota archaeon
TTTCTTATGAAATGACTACATTTGGAAAAGGTTTAACCATACTTTTTTATCCAATCGCCATATATGTAATATTAGAAGATAATAAGAAGAAAAACAGAACCAAATAATAAGGAGTTTAAAGGATGATCCTTTAAAAAAAAAGAAGCTTAGAAGTAAGATAAAATTAATAAAACAAACCTTAAATAGAAATCAGAAGACTATAAGAAAAAATCAATGATGTGAGAAACGTATGAAAAAAATAGTAGCTTTTTATGATAAAGGGGACGTGGGAAAAACAAAATTTTTAGAAGACAATAAACGAAACTAGATTATTAATAACTAACTTCTTCTTTAGTTTAATTTTGGCTTATTATTAGAATTATGAAAAATCATTTATAATATGGTTAACACGCTTTACGCTTTCGTTTATTAAGTATGTTGATAGAATGTTTAAACTGCTTTTTTACAACATTGAATTTACATTATTAAGAATCGGACTCCATCATTTTTATTAACTATTAAAAATTAATAAATTGAATTTAAAAGAATATATCTAAAGTAATACGAATGAAAATCAATAAAAAAACTTCTTTTATCGTTTTTATATTGTTTAATATCTGTATTTCAATAACAAATAATAGAATACAACCTACTAATACAAGAGAAAAGAAAGAGTTAGATTTACATTCGAGTGGAGATATCGAAAATATTAAGAGCTCTGGGTTGGCTACGAATATTTATATTAATGCTTCTAAAATTATTCGTGAATTACCTTCCGATATTTTCGGCAGTAATATACAATATATAGAACATGGTGATGGGATTTTAGATCCTGAAACTCATTTGTTTAGGAATGGAATTGTAGAGAAAGCTAAAGCTACAAATATTTCAACTATCAGGTTCCCAGGAGGTGGTCATGCGGATGTTTATCATTGGTGGTATGGAATAGGTCCTGTAGATTCGCGTCCAAATGGAACGAATTATTTTACAGGAGAAAATGTGTCAAATGATTATGGCATAGATGAACATTACGATTTTTGCCAAAATATTGGAGCTAAACCAACAATTACGGTTAATTTTGGAACTGGAACTCCGCAAGAAGCCGCAAACTGGGTGGAATATTGTAATGGGAAGGTCCCTACTTCTGGAACGGGAGGTTGGACGCCCGACTTATGGAAAGGAAATGAAAGCGCCGATCCAGGATATTTTGCTTGGCTACGAGACTATTATGGACATTCAGAACCATATAATATTACAAAATGGGAAGTTGGGAATGAAGTCTATAATGACTGGACTAATAATTATAATGCCACTGAATATGCGATGAGATTTCTTGATTACAATCAATCAATGAAAGCAGTTGATCCTACTATTAAAATTGCTGCCATTGGATACGAAGATGCTGACGGAATATGGGGGACTGATAGTGCGCCGTGGAATCAAGAGGTTGCTCGAATTGCCGGGAATGCTATGGATGCGCTCCATATTCATACATATATACCTGTGGATGAAGATGGATATACAGTATTTTTTTTTAGTAATAAGGAAGAATCTCAAACAGTGTATATTCCAGCACCAGGAGATTATGAAATAGAGATAATTGCACAAGGATTTAATGGGATATCAGGCACTTATCCACTAACACCTAATAGTTATTCCAACCTAAGTATTAATGTTAATGGTGAATCGAAAGTGAATATTACATTAAATGCAGCTGCACCTCGAATTTATAAACCAATAATTAATTTTGGTTCAACAGGAAATCACGATTTAGGTATTGAATTTACTAATGACGGTCCAGGAAAAGATGCGATGATAATGGGGGATGTTTATGTCAAATCTGATACTGAAAAAATACTTGTTAGATACACTTCTGATCCAGAAGAAATCTATGAAAAAGTAATGGCTGGCCCCTTATATCTTCGTGAAGAGATCGAAAATATCAGTGAAGTTTTGAGGTTAGAGACAGGACGGGATGATATCGAGATCTGGGTCACTGAAGTTAATACAATGTATCAAATATTCGGCTTTAGAACAGATCAAACCTTAGAATTCAAATCAGCTTTAGCTTTAGCAGATATAGGAATCCAATATACCTATGCTGGAGTTGATTCGATGCAACAATGGAGTTTAGTGGATGATTGGTATTTTGGAATGATAACAAACGCAAGAACACTTGGCCATCGTAGCAGTTATGACACCTATTCTTTATTAAACGAAGGTTGGGGTCAATACTTGCTCAATTCTACAGTAGACTGTCAAACTTACGATAATTTAGAACCTTTTGGAAGGATTCCAATAATGAGCGACATCCCCTATTTAGATGTAATGCCAACGATTACTGGTGATGAATTAATGGTTACTATGATTAACAAACATCCCACAGAATTTATGGATATAAATATGGATATTGAAGGTTTTAAAAGCTCTCAATCTGCGGTTCTTAAAATTATCAATTCAAGCGCAGCAGATACAATTGATCAAAATCCACCTGATGAGTTCTATGAATTTGGGATAGGTAAAATTGACCGTGGTGTTAAACTGAACGCATCAAGTCCAATTCTTTACCCTTCTCGCAATAATGCATTTCCTGATAAGGGAACAATAGAATTTTGGATAAAACCAGACTGGGATGGAGATGATTACAAACTTCACCCGATTATGTCTATTGGACAAACTTTTATTCTGTTTAAAGCAAAAAATAATTATTTGTTCGGTTTTATGGTCAATGATATGCGTGATGAAATTGTCTTTGTTGCTGGAGGAACAACATCATGGAGTGCTGGAGATTGGCATTATGTTGCAATTACATGGGATACTGAAGATTCTCTGAAAATGTATATTGATGGAACTGAAACTTGGACTTCACTATTTTTTAATAATAGAACATATTTCGACCATCGTAATCCGATGATTATTGGTTCATACATAAGTAATCGAAGTCTGGGTTTAGATGGAATGCTCGATGAGCTTCGTATTTCAAACATATCGCGATCTGCATCGGAAATTCAAAATAATTTTAATAATGCTCAAGCTTTACTTTTAGACGGTAACACTACAATATTATTTCATTTCGATGGGTCACTTGAAG
>JBHLNK010000093.1:0-12466 GCA_048941625.1 Promethearchaeota archaeon
TTGTATTAATATTATTAGATAGTACAAAATCTTGTGAATTTTTTCATCTTAAATTTATCTAGTTTTATGATTAATAAAATACTTAAATAATTTAGACAAATTTATATAAATAAATAAAGAAGAATTATTCAAGTTATACAATTTTATTATTATAAAAATATCACTATTGATATAAATTGAGGGTAAAATCTTTTGAATAAAAAAAGTTCTGAGGAAAATAAAAGAGTTGGCATATTGATATCTGAAGAAATGAAAGATAAATGGCAAAATTTTGCTGAAAAAAACAATTTTTCAACTTTATCGATGCTTATTAGAAGAGCTGTTAACTTATATGTTGATAATAATTCAATTATATCTCGATTAGAGAATATATCGAGACTTACTCATGATTTGAAAGAACCATTGACGTCGATTCAAGGATTTTCTCAATTGATATTGGAAAATGAAGCAGAAGATTTGAATCCCCGAGTTTTGTTAAAAATCAAGGAAATCTTCTCTCAGAGTATTTATCTAGAAAAAATGATAAATGAGATAAATATTGATGCAATACAAGATGAAGCAGATTATGATGTCCTAATAGTCGATGATGATAATCCTACATTAACTCTATTAAACGATTATTTTGAATCTAAAGGAATTACTAGCTTTGGAGTTAATACTGGACTAAGAGGATTAGAAGAATTAAAAAGAGGAATTCCTAAATTGATCCTATTAGATATAATCTTACCTGACATTAGTGGATACGACATATGTAAAAAAATAAAAACAAATGATAACCTAAGAGAAATCCCTGTATTTTACATTACAGCTAAATCTGAAAAAGATGTTTCTCAAAATTTAGAAGAAACTGGTGCTGAAGGATTTCTGCTTAAACCTTTTAAGTTTTCCCAGTTCAAAATATTATCAAAATATTTAAAGAACTGATTCAAATTATTCTGGGTTAATTTTAATTGGTAAAGTAATGATGCATTTAGTTCCTGCGTTTCTTCCTTCTGATTCTATTCGAATATTCCCCTTGTGAAGATTGACGATCTCTTTTGAGATGAATAATCCTAATCCTGAACCCTCGGTATTTATATCCATACCTTTCCCATATCGTTCAATCTTACCAAATTTTTGGAAGATTTTAGTTTTCTCTCGTTCTGTGAAACCTACACCAGTATCAGAAAAAATTATTTCGACATCATTAATAGTTTTTTTCAAACTAATTAACACTTGTCCGTTTGGAGGAGTATTTTTGACTGCGTTTGATATAATATTATTAAAAACTTGTTGAATTCGTAATTTGTCACATTCAATATATGCTTCTTTTGGGAATTCAGTATTAAGTTTTAACTTTCTTTCAATTATCATATGATAAAATTCATCTATACTTTCTTTCAGAAGATCAATAATATTAACATTTTTAATCTTTAATTTTAACTTTCCTATATCCATACGTGATGAATCTAACAAATTTTTTACTAATTTTTCTAATCTTTTTGCTCCATTATTAATTATCTTAATCAGCCTTAATTGTTTATGATTCATTTCGTTTTGATATAAGTTCAAAAATAATGAAGATGCAGAATATAGAGAATTTAATGGTGTTTTTAATTCATGGGATGCTCTATCAATAAATTCATTTCTAAGTTCATCCAATTCTTTTAATTTTTGAACTTCTTGTCTGATCATTTCTTCAGCTTTTTTTTGTTCCGTAACATCTATTACTGATATTAAAATAGCTCTCTTTTGTTGATAAAAAATTGTGCTTACTTGAGTACGTACCCATTTCAATTCCTTATTTTTAGCATAAAAAGGAAATTCAATTTCAGAAGTTAGTTGTTCTGTACTATTTTGAAATTCATTTATGTAAAATGATACCAAACTTCGATAATTTTCATGAACAGGTTGTACTATATTATTTCCCTCCCAGCTTAAAATTTCATCTAATGAATATCCGGTTATATCCGAATGCGCTTTATTGCTATATACAATTTTTTCATCCTGGAGGATAACATACCCAACGAAAGTCTGTTCTGTTATTTTTCTAAACTTTTCTTCAGACTCTTTTAATTTCTCTTCAGTTTTTATTCTATCTGTAATATCTACAATCATTGCTAAATCTGCAGTATGACCTCTATAAATTATTGTTTTCGAGAAAATTTCCATCCATCTGATTTCCCCATCTTTTCTTATTGCTCTATATCTATAATGATTAGTTATATTTGGATCACCCAACTGTTTTTTGAGTGCCTGTTCTCTCACGAACTCTCGGTCCCCAGAATAGATTGTCTTTACCCATTCATCAGGAAGCCAATCTTTAATTTCTTCTACCGAATATCCATTCATCTCAGAGATTCTATCATTAAAATATTTAAAAACCCCATCTTGTAAGATAATTATCCCCATTAAAGACTGTTCTGCAATATTTCTAAATTTTTCTTCGGATTCCTTTAAATCTAATTCTGCTTGCTTTTTCTCAGTAATATCAATTAAAGTTGCTAAAAGGGCATTCCTTTCTTGATACATAATTGTTTTAAAGTTACCGCGAATCCATTTAGACTCGCCATTTCTAGTAAAAGTCAAAAATTCTATCTCAGATACTGGTTTTTCAGGATCCATCTGATAATCATTTATATAATTTAACAAAAGTTCACGATTGTCTTCAGAAACTAGTTGTAATGCATTATCAACAGTCCAGTTTAGCATTTCATCTATTGAGTATCCATTAATATCTGAAAATGCTTGATTACAATAAGCAATCTTGTTATCTTGAACAATACCAATTCCAACAAAAGTCTGTTCGGCTATTCTTCTAAATTTTTCTTCAGATTCTTTTAAAGCTATTTCTGCTTCCTTGCGTTCTGTGATATCTATAAAAGTTGCTAAAAGGGCATTTTTTTCTTGATATGTAATTGTCTTAAAGTTTCCGCGAATCCATTTAGACACACCATTTCTAGTGTAAGTCAAAAATTCCATTTCAGAAACAGGTTTTTTAGGATCCATCTGATATTTGATTATTATATCCAATACCAATTTGCGATAGTTTTCAGAAACTAATTTTACTGCTTCATTAATATCAAAGGCTAGCATTTCATTTATAGAATATCCTGTTATATCTGAAAGTATTTGATTGCCATATAGGAATTTATTATCTTGAATAATTGTAATTCCAATAAATGTCTGTTCAGCTATTTTTCTAAATTTTTCTTCGGATTCTTTCAAACTTAATTCTGAAAACTTTTTTTCTGTAATATCTATTGTAGTCACTAATATAGCATAACGTTGTTGATAAATTATTGTCCTTCTTTTAAGTAAAATCCACTTTAATTCTTTTTTTTTAGTATAGAATGGGAATTCTATTTCAGAAACAGGTCGTTCTAAATCTGGTTGGTAATCACTTATAAATTTCAGTACATTTTCACGATAATCTTCATGTATTGGTTGGAGTAAACGATCTCCCTCAAAATCTAAAATTTCCTCCAATGAATATCCAGTTATATTTGATTGCGCTTTATTGCTATATACAATTTTATTATCTTGAAGGATGGCGACTCCTATAAACATTTGTTCTGTTATTTCTCTAAACTTTTCTTCAGATTCTTTTAGAGACATCTCTGCTTGTTTTTTATCTGTTATATCTCTAATAAATGCAGCTATTTTTTGTTCTGAGAAAAAAAGTAATCGTGCTTCATAATAGCGTAAGTAATCTTTCATTGGTAAATGATATTCAATAGTTTGTGGTGTTTTTGTGCTAAATGTTTTATCTATAACATTTATGAACATTTTGCTTAACTCGGAAGGAAAAATTTCACTTATGTTTTTTCCAAGAAAATATTTTGGTTTTGTATATAAATATTCTTCATTTCCACTATAGTCAAGAAAAGTATAATCTTTACTAATAAAGAAAAAAAGATCAGGATTTGATTCAAATATTTTTCTAAATTTTTCTTCTGATTCTTTTAGAAATATTTCTACTTTCTTTCTGCTTGTAATATCTCTTGCAAAGAGTGCTACTTTTTCCTCTGAAAAATATAGTATTTGACCTTCATAATGGTGTAAACCATCTTTCATGGGTAATTGATATTCAAAAATTTGCGGTCTTTTTGTGCTAAATGTATTTTCTATAACATCTATGAATATTTTACTTCGCTCTGGAGGAAAAATTTCAGTTATTTTTTTTCCCAGAAAATTTTCTGGTTTTACATATAAATCCTCTTCTTTTCCACTAAATTCAAGAAAAGTAAAATCTTTATCAATTAAAAAAAAGAGATCTGGGTTTGATTCAAAAAGTCTTCTGAATTTTTTTTCAGATTCTTTGAGAGATAATTCTGCTCTTTTTCTCTTTGTTATATCAATCATAGTAACTAAAAGAGCATTCCTTTCTAGATATTTTATTGTTTTTAAATTGACGCGTACCCATTTTAGTTCATTTTTTTTTGTATAGTATGGAAATTCTGCTTCAACAACTGGTTTTTTAGCATCTTGTTGATATGTGGTTATATATTTAAATATTTCTTCACGATATTCTTTTAGAACAGGTTTTACTAAATCATCAATGTTCCAATTTAACATTTCTTCTATTGTATACCCAGCAATATCTGAAAATGCTTGATTATAATACACAATTCTGTTATCTTGAATAATTGTAATACCTACAAAAGTTTCTTCAGCAATCCTTCTAAACTTTTCTTCAGATTCTTTAAGCTTACTTTGCAAATACTGATTTTGTACTAATTCTTTAGCTCTTGTTACAATATCTTCAATTTTATAAGGTTTTATAAAATAATCATTAGCCCCAGCTCTTAACGCATTAATTTCATTTTGCATAGAAGGATTTTCTGATATAACTATATAATTTCTATCAGGATATTTTTTTTTTAGATTCTTTATAAGAACAAGGAAACTCATATCTGGAAGACCAGAGACAATAAATGCTAAATTAAATGGAATGATTTCAGCTTTATTTATCGCTTCTTCTCCACTATTAGCAATAACTACATTAAAATTAATTCTTTTAAATATATCAGATAATCTCTTACAAATTTGATCATCCTTGGCAATAATTAAACATGTAGTTTCAATTAATTCAATCATTTATTCAATAACAATCCCCTTATTAAGTTGAAAAATTTGAAATTAAAACTATTGAAAAAACATATATTCTTATTAAAGCAACTTACCCACAATTAATTGCAGAAAGATCTAATATATAATTTCTTAATGAATATTTAAGATTATGTTTTCTTTATCTAGAATTTAATACTTTAAATTAACTCTTGTGAAGAATTACACGATAATAATAACTCTAGACTTATGGACTCATGATTTTTTCATTAAAATTAAACTTTTTTGACATTATGGTAATTCTCTTCACTTTTAAATGTGAATCATTTTGATAGAAATATTTCAAATGGGAAAATAGAAATAAATTCTCAACCGTGACAACAGTATCTCCAGCAATTTCAAGATAGTTGATAATACTGTTATTTACTTCAGATTTGGTGATTTTTAAGTAATTTGTAAATGAAATGTTCTAATTTATTAATATATAAACACTATAAATTATATAGAGTCTTGGAGGGTCAATTTTGGAGGAAAAGACGAATTCTGTTAAATTAACCCTTTTGGGAGGGATTAATGAAGTTGGTGGAAACACGATTTTACTTGAGGATAGAGGTTATAATGTTAAAATATTCATAGATTTTGGAATTAAGATCAAAAAGTATAATAATAGATATGATCATGGTCAGAATCCTTCATCAATTGAAGAATTAATGCAAGCGAATCTATTACCTCATGAGGAGGATATCTCAATTGACAACTTATACCTCTCTGATTATAACTCCAAGAAATTTAAAGATTCAAAACCCTCAAATTTAGACGGAATTTTAATATCACATCCTCATAAGGATCATTATTTTGGTTTATCTTTTGTTAATCGAACCATTCCAATCTATACTGGAGTTGTTACCAAGAGAGTTATTCGTGCTTTTTCTAAATCAGAAAAATTTTCCATTGCGAATAATTTCAATAATTTGAATTGGTATACCTTTCGAACTGGTGATCTTTTAGATATCAAGGGTATGAAAATTACACCATGTCATGTTGATCATTCAGTTCCGGCAGCGTATGGATTTATTATATATACTTCTGGAGGACCAATTGTTTATACAGGGGATTTTCGAAGACATGGACCATTATCCAACATGACAGAAGATTTTCTACGTGAGATTAAAACACATAATTGCATTTTGAAAGAGTCTGCTTTAGATATCAAGCAAAAAGAACTAATTTCAGAAGGAGTAAAAGTATTGTTATGTGAAGGTACTAAAATTAATAGAGGTATTGTGGAATCTGAGAAATATGTGGAAGAAAATTTGGAAAAAATCTTCAAAGATAATCCTTTTGATTTTATTTTAGTGAAATATGATCGAATAGACTGGGACCGGTTCAGAACCTTTTCAAATATGGCAAAGAAGTATGGTTGGACATATATTATAACTGAAAAAGATGCTTATTTCTATTATCTCTTGAATAAGAAAGCAATCCATGAAACAATGAAAGATCCAAATATACTTAACGACGATCATATCTTTATTATAAAGAGAGGCGCTGCAAATTATAAATGGCAAGAAAAAGTTAGACAAATAATGTATCGCCGTAATAAAGAGGATAGATTTCTTAATTTACATGAAATAAAAAGAATTGAAGGTAAATTTCTGCTTTATATTACCAAAATGCATCAGGGTTTGATTAGAAATTTGGATTTTAACAGAAGAGGATTATTTATTTCTTCAAGTATTGATCCTTATTCGGAAGAATTTTTTGATAATACGCAAACTATTAGAAAGCGTCTTGAAGCTTATGGAGTTCCATCATACCGAATTCATGCTTCTGGTCATGCAACACCTCAGGATATTATTAATTTTGTTGATGAAGTTAAGCCAAAACTTCTAATTCCGATTCACACGGAACATCCTGAATTTTTTAAAAAGATGTTTCATGGATCTGAGATTCAAGTAATTTTACCAGAAAAAAACCAACCAATCAATTTTTAAGTTCATAAGGAGAATCCTTTTATTACAAATCATAACCTTAGAAGTTCAAATTTGCTATATAAATATGTATATCATTCAAATTCGATATTCCATCTCTATTTTTTAGTTCTTATTGTTAAAAACATATAGATTTATAAACATAAATATCATAATCATATACTAATCAAAATCGAGATTTAAAAATTAATAGATTAGGGGTTTTATTTATTTTGATTAATAAGAAATTGAAATTATTAGTCTTATTATTAAGCATAAACTTTATTTTCTCAACTTTTCTATTTCGATATGCTCCGATAGTCCAGAGTTGGGAGATCACAGGAAACGGAGTATGTAATGCTCCAGAAGATCAGATTGTTCCCAGTATTGTAGCAACTTCAGATGGAGGTGTGATTATTGTGTGGATGGATAGCCGAAATTTGGTGGATACAGATCTCTATGCCCAAAAGTTAGACTCTTTTGGGAATACCGAATGGACTATCAATGGAGTTCCTATCTGTACAGCTTCAGCTCATCAATCCTCTCCAGAAGTATGTACAGATGGGGCTGGTGGAGCCATTGTAGTTTGGAGTGATTGGAGACCATCTCCCGATTATGATTTATATGCTCAAAAAATTGATTCATCAGGTAATATCGTTTGGGATTCTAATGGAGTAGTAATTTGCAATGCAACGAGTAAGCAAATGAATTTTAGAATTTGTTCCGATGGAGTGGGTGGAGCGATTGTTGTTTGGCAGGATGATAGACCAGGTACAAATATTTTTGATATTTATGCTCAGAGGATTAATCAAGATGGAGATACTCTATGGGATGATAATGGAACTATTGTATGTGATGCAGCAGATGATCAGAATTTTCCCAACCTTATATGTAATCCAGCAGGCAAAATATTTTTCACCTGGGCAGATAGTAGATTAGGTGCTTCCAATATTAATATATACGCTCAAATGTTCAATCTTACAGGGGATCCTGAATGGACACATAATGGAATGGGAGTATGTAATGTTGCAGGAGAACAGAATTTTCCAAATATCATTAATGCAGGAGGAAATGCTATAATTACTTGGATTGATTTTCGTAATGACGCAGTTGGTGATATATATGCCCAGAGAATTGATTCTTCGGGAACTATTTGGTGGGGCTCAGGTATGGGAACGCCTATTTGTACAGCAAATGATTCACAAATAAATCCTCAAATATGCAGTGATATGGATTCTGGTGCAATCATCACTTGGGAGGATAGAAGATCAACTTTACATCACGATATCTATGCTCAAAGGATTAATTGGACAGGGGATATTCAATGGGGACCTAATGGTACAGCAATATGTACAGCCAATTATGAACAGCAAGGTCCTATACCAATTAGTGATGGAGCATCTGGCGCAATAATAGTCTGGACGGATCATAGAAGTAATTCTTATTGGAATGTCTATGCTCAAAGAATTTTGGCTGATAGTACAACTGTATGGGGAACTAATGGCATGGCAGTTGATCCTGTCTCTAATAAAGATCAACTATATCAAAACTTAGCGCTCCTTGAAACTGGAGTAGCGATTATGACTTGGTCTGACGATAGAAGTACTGGAGGACAAGATATTTGGGCTCAATATATGGTTGATACAACAGCACCGACGAGTACATCTCCAAATGATGCATCTTATCAACAAGGCAGTACCGCTACCATCACATGGACATTGTATGATAACGTCGGAGGAGGTTATTATAAAGTTACTTCAGGAATTCCAGAAGAAATTGGATTAACTGAGGTTGTTCCTTGGACTGAATGGGATCATGAAGATACTGCCGTAGCACCTATTGATACGAGCACTTTAGGGGAATTTTTTTATAGAATCGAATTTAACGATTCAAGGGGAAATATTGGATTTTTTGATACAGTATTTATAAATATTACAGAAGGTCCACCTCCAGGGGGTCCAGATTGGGGTCCAATCATAATCACTGCTTCTTCCATTGCTGGTGCGGGAATTGTAGCAACAGGGATCTTTATAGTTATTAAAAGGAGGAAAAAATAATAAAATTCAAAAATAATTTTATTCCTACATTTTTTATTTTTATACAAAAGAGATATTTAGTATTTAAATATTAAATTCTTAAAACAAAAATTGTCGAAATTTTAAAAGGGTACTTAGACAAAATAAAACTTCTTTAATTCTTTTCTAAAATGAAGTAAATTTTTATTTTCAACAATAGTTTTGAAGTCTTCTGGAAAATAATTAAAGATTTCTTTAGCAATTTTCGAAGCATATTCATATCTATTTAATCTAAGATAAATTTGTAGGATTAAAACCAGAGTCCGTAAATTAATAGGATTAATATTTCTGGCTTGAAAGAAAGAATGAAGGGCTTTTTCTAATTTATCAGCCTTTAAGTAAATAAAACCTAGATTTATCCATACTTTTTCGTCTAAAATCAATTTGTATATCTTATTTTTCTCTTCTTCACTAAAATATTTTAAATCTCCATTTTCGATTAAATTCAGTTGCGTAGAAGGATTAAAACTCTCAAACCGTAATATTACTTCTTCCTTGAATACTTTTTTAGCTATTGGATCTCCTACATCTGTTAGTTCTTTTAACAACGTAAAGGCTAAATTACTATGGAGTAAACATGGATTATAGTTACATTCAGCCCATACTTGTAAATTAGAGCAATGTCCCCAGAATTCTGTCTCTGGATGTATGCTAATTTTTGATTTGGATTGAAATTCTAATTCATGATCTAATTTTTCAGCAGCTTCATCAATTGATTGAATATTATCAAATTCTGTAATATTATCAGATGGAATGTTTATCAGTAGAAATTTACATTGAGAAATCAATTTATTATTTACATATATATTAGTAAGTTTTCTTTCTAGTTTTAATGTGATATATTCATTAATTCGAAATTCTTTTTTTGGTTCATCTATCTTTTTTGTAACATACTTAATAAAAGCAAGAAAGCTTAATTGTAGAATAAAAATTAAAAATATAGTTAAAAAGTAAAGTAAGTTAAGTTGAATTTCAAAGACAACTCTAGACGATTCTAAAGAGATGATATCAAGGATTCCGATGAGGATTAAGCTCTTTATGAACTTTGTTTTAGATTCTATTTTTTTCACCAAGCATTTTCATTACTATTTGTTTCAAGTTTATAATCTTAATTTCTGGCATTTCAAATTACTATTTAAGTTGTCTAAATAATCTATAGGAAAGTTATATTAATAAAATTTTATTTCATTAAATAAATCAATGAAATGAAAGATTCTAGTTCTTTTTAAGCTTAAAATTTAACAGTACTAATGCAAATTTGCTCCATTGATAATAATTTGTTGTTTTCAATACCGGGGTTCAATCATAATTATAGCTTACATTGCTGATGCAATAAATGAATGCTGTGGTTGTTATGAGTCTTGTAATTATGAAGAAGAAATATTGATTTTCAAAACTAGTCTTTTTTTTTCTATTCTTTTAATATTTCCAGAGGAAAAATTTGAGTTAATAAGCTTTTAAGTTCTTGATATTCATTTAATTTGAATTTTACATCAAAAGTACGATTTTGATCTAGACCAAAAATTCGCTTAAAATGAAAAGATATGTTATAATTAGACCTAATTCTGCTTATTGTTGCTTTTTCAATATTATTTAAATAAATGTAAACAAAATCATTGATTTGGGTAACAGCTCCATCGGGAAATCTATTATTTCCGGAATAAACAAGAGATCTATAATCTTTTTGGATCCATCGTTCATTTGTTAGCATATGAACTTGTTGATATTCATTTAAATCAGCTAATTTTAATCCCAATCTATTTAGCCCTCGTTTAAATAGTTTTATTGCGTATATTACAGCAAATATAGCCACTGAAACGAATATTGATAGAATGAGAATATAAATAATTAATGGATGAACGACGATATCTGTCCAAAGAAAGTAAAAAGTACCACCCCAGCTTGGCGCATACCAAAAAAATAATCCGATAAGAGTCATAAATAAGGTTATCAGTGAGAACGAGATAACAAATGATCTAACGATTCTTTTTCGATAATTTATGATTTTAGATTTTTCCCATTTAATTATTTCGTTATCCCGAAGATTATTTTTAATTGACTCCATTTCATCCACAAATTAGAGATCGTGATTAGGTTTTTATTTTTAATTGAAATTAGTGATTCCTGTTAAGTATTAAAAATTTCACGTTTATCAACGATTGAATTTAAATCGGAACCTGTTTTAATAGATAACCATAATATAATGAGTAGGGGGAAATTCATGCCATTTTTTACTTCGAATGATGTTGATATCAATTATATAGATGTTGGAAGTGGAGAACCATTAGTTTTTGTATGTGGAACGTTCACAAAACTAGAGTCATGGAATTATCAAATTAAGTTTTTCAAAGAGAAGATGAGGGTAATTGCATTTGACAATAGAGGCACTGGGAGAAGTTCTCGTCCAGATTACTTATATAGTATGCAAATGTTAGTAGAAGATCTTAAAAATTTGCTTGAACACCTTGATTTAAATAATGGAGTCCATTTATGTGGCTCAAGTATGGGCGCAATGATATCTGAAAAATTTACCTTAGATTATCCTGTATATGTTAAGACTTTAATTCTATGTGCACCTTCCGCTTATTATCCTTCAAACACATATGAACAAAATGTTAAAGTTTTTAAAACCCTTAAAGGGCTAGAGTTGATGGAGAGAATAGAATTTTTCTTTCCATTGATCTATTCGAGAACTTTTAAAAAGAGATTGGAGGAGGAAGAAGAATTGTATGATCTTATTGCTAATGATATGAATTTCTGTGCTCAAATCATAAATCCTCCAGAATATAAGGATTATGTCAATCAAAATGAAGCATTAAAGGATTTTGATGTAAGGGACTTGTTAAAAAAAATTAATCAACCTACTTTAATCCTTTCAGGAACAAGAGACAAAATGTCAATCCCAGGAGAGATAGAAGATATTCATAAACAGATTCCTAATTCAATATTGAAGACTATACCTGGAAAAGGTCATGCTTTAAATATAGAAGCTCCAGAAGAAACTAATACTTTTATTTGGAATTTTCTGAATAAATACTTGTTCTAAGATTTTTTTTAAAACTAATTTTGCAGTTCAGAGAAGAAGGCAGCTTAACTGGAAAAAAACTATTCAATTAAATGCAAACTGAAAGTTAGTTAAATCTTATCTAGAATTCTAATTTATTGAATTAAAGAAGTAGTTTTACTAGAGAAAAATCAACCAATCGAATTATAAAATATGAGTTAAGATTATAGTATATCTTTTTAAGGTTAAAAAAAAAAAAGAATAAAAAATAATTTTTAATTTCGGGGTTTTTTCGTAATGATTGCAATAACACACGCCGAAATGATAGATATAATTAATATTATATTAAAAGTGGGAATTGAATTCGA